>CAYNKN010000305.1:0-4399 GCA_964397805.1 uncultured Chryseolinea sp.
ATTTTGAGCCAATCCTTTTTTTGAAGTGTCATACTTAGTCCCGGCATAACCCGATGTACATACGCATCGCCAAAGTAATACGAATATGGAATGCTGAGAGTGAATGATTTAATATCGAGCATAGGGGTAAGCGATACGGAGTTCTTATATGGAGTATAGTATTCGCTTTTGTGATAGAAGTATCGATCGTAACCGCCCATGATCGATAACGCTTTTGAGAAGGAATGGCTGTAGCCGATGGATGCTACAGTTAGGTAGTGCGATGGTTCAAAATCTTTACTCCAAAAGGTAGAGATATCGGCCATTAGTCCGGTAGTGTGGAAGTAAGAAATACCGGGAGATAAACCAAAATTATCGATGCCCAACGTTCGGCCTGCAGCCAGGACATTACTGTTATAACTCATGCGAATAGCTAGCGATGAAGGCGGACTTTGTTGAAGCGCAAGAAGGCTATCGACCAATGCAAAGATAGATAGGGAGTCGGCTGCAGTAAGTTCTTTTTTAAACGCAAGTGTGTCAGCATCCTGAGCCATTACCCGGAATGCTGACACGATGATTAAGCCAAAGAGCCAACAGGAATACTTCATACGGACGTTGTACCTATATCAATTATTTCGTTGTTGAATTCGTTGTTGTTGGCGATTGCGCATTTGCTGCTGTCTATCTTGCTGCGATTGTCGTTGTTGTATTTGTTGCAAGAGCAACCTTCTAAAATCGCCTTCTGCCTGCCGAAGCTTCATCACTTTTTGGGGCGATATGGCTTCTTGAAACCTACCGGAATAATTGCGTTCTAAATCTAACTCTTGTTGTTTAAGTTGAAGTTCTTGATCAAGTAAGACTTTTTCATCGCCATTAGTTTTTCGGGAATCGCGGTATTGAACGCGCAGGTCTTGGCGCTTTTGTGCATACTCCCGATAAATGGGCCAGAATCTCTCCGCTTCAGCGGGCGTTAACCCTAAGCGCTCGGTTACATAGGCTGCATGAGCTGCTTTTATTTTCTCACGACCTTTTGGATCGGGTGTAATTTCCAGATCATCGGCTTGCGAAAAGGCTAGTTGTGCACACACGACTAGTAAAAATATGGTTGTAATTTTTTTCATGGCTATTTAGCTTTATAATTCGTAGTTACTTTCTAAAAAATCGGTTAGATCGATGTCGAGTGTATCGATAACATACACCATTTCCTCTACTTCCTCTATATCTAACTCGTTAAACTCAACAGACTCTAACAGTTCATCGGTAGTAAACTCATAGTCTTCGAGGTAAGTAATCAAATCAGCAGTTTGAATAGTGGCCAAAAGTTGATCTACTTCAGGTGTTAGTGTTTTTTGATTCATCCAAAAAATAAAGGCAGCGATAACAATGACCATGGCAGGTATGGCGAATCGTATCCAAACCATAGAAACTTCATTTCTAGCACTCATTGGTGCATTTATTCGAGCTTGAATAACACCGGGCAGTTTATCGAAGTATCCTTCGGGTGCAGTGAAAATTTCTTTTTTGGGTATGTCTTCTAATTTTTTCATGATCGAGTTTCTTTGACAAGTTCTTCACGGGTAGGTTTAATCGCTGGATAAAAATTCTTCTATTTTTTTTACGGCATGATGATAACTCGCTTTTAAGGCGCCCACACTAGTTTCCGTAATGGAGGCAATTTTTTCGTAAGGCATATCATCAAAGTATTTCATATTAAAAACTAATCGTTGTTTCGTGGGTAATTGCAATAATGCCTGCTGCAACTTTCGTTGGATATCATCGCCCGAAAGGGCAGGAGAGTTATCAATTTTCTGAAGTAGCTCGCCTTTTATATCGCCAATAGGTAAAAAAAATCTTCGTTTCTTTTTGTTGAGAAAAGTCAGGCATTCGTTGGTGGCAATGCGATAGATCCAGGTATAGAGTTGTGCATCTTCGCGAAAAGTGTGAAGACTGCGATATACTTTAATAAAAACTTCCTGTGTGATATCATCGGCATCATCGTGATCGATGACCATTTTACGGATATGGCTATAAATTCGCTGTTGGTATTCACGCACCAATAGATTAAACCCATAGTGTTGAGTTTCTGGGTTGCGTACTTTATCAATGAGTTCTTTATCGCTCACACTAACTGGCTAAAAATCTTAAAATCGAAAGTTAGACAAGCATGACACTACATGGTTTAATTGCTGAAAAAATATTTTTATGGTTATGAATAACCCAAGAAAGAGGCTATAACTAAAACAGCCTCTCAAGTTTACACCTGAGAAGCTGTTCATTTACTTGCATTGCAACATAAATACTGCCTGCCCTAATTAATCTGTGACTACCTACCGTATGAATTAAATTTACAAACAGGTTATGTTGAACGACTATACACCAACTATTAAAAAACTTAATACGTACACTCTACGGGTACGGATATTCCCGTGTTATTAATCAATGTACCATCAGCGATTGATACAGCAATGGCACAACCATCAAACAGTGTAGAAGTTACATTATTAATTTCTAAGCGCGCTTTGCGTACACTTCCAACGGATATGTTTGCTTTTACATCTGTAAATGCTGTGGGTGAATTTCCACCATTAGAAATATTGAGGTAGAAGAATTTGTTTTCTGTATTATCGGTATTCACCAACAGTCCTCGCCAAAACCCTGCTGAATTACTTTCGCCACGTATAGTAACAGGTTCTGCCGATGTACCATTAATTTTAATGAATCCGTTACCTCCTTTTGACATAAGCGAAGCAGATTTCATTACAAAAGTAACGCCTGCATTAATCGTTAAATTCTCTTCAAAATTCATTTCTGTTATAGGGTAATAAGGAACGGAGGCTTTATTAAAGACTGCGTTTTCTTCGACCACCGCATTGCTTGTTTTGGAAAAAAGCCCAATGTAATTATTCCCATTGCCACTAAATGTGCACGTACCGAAAGAGGTATTCTCCATATTTCCACCATAAAGTGAAATAGGGAATCTTGAATTTCCGATAAATGATGTATTGCTCAATCCTCTAATCACAGAAGATCCTGCAAAGAATGCTCCATCTTGTTCTGAATTTTCAATGGTACAATGATCTAATGATAATCGACCATCTACAAATAATATGGGGTTTGTTTCGTATGTAAACTCGGCCGCACCGGTAGCAAACGTATCATTGCCTCCATTTCTCAATACACAATATTTCATCTCATTACGATTGTCTGGCGAAGCAATTTGAACATATCCCCAAGAACCTTTTGTATTACTCGTTCCTTCAAATATGATTGGCTTATTTTCCATTCCGATAGCTTGGATATAGGCATCATTCCAAATAGTTAATGAACCTCCGGAAGTAAATTGTATGGTTACAGCCGTATCAATTTTAAATGTACCCCCCACCACATCTACTGGGCAATTGATAATATAATCAACACCTTTTAAGTTGTGATTGGTAAGTGTAATGCTGCTGTTAATAGAACAACTGAGGGTGATGGGTTCCGAGTTATTGGCTGTCGGATCATTTTCTTCACAGGCGGCTAACAAAATAAGCAAGCTGGCAATCGGTAAGAGTAATCGTAACTGTCTCATAGTTTAGAGGTTATTTTTAAAATTTATTCTAAACTACAATGCATGTACCCGCAGTGAAATAGCTACTAAGTATTCAGTGCCTTTATACTTAGTGTAGGTATCGTTTCATTGAGAATTCCGTTTCTCTGAATTTGTATGAGTGATTTTAGTAATCAGATTACTCACTCAGGGTAACGAAATACTAAGTATACCCATTCAAACAATAAGAACACTTTTATAAAGTTCAGCGGTGTTGTAAATTACCGCACATGTTTACTCAGCGTCTCATTTTTTTAGTGGCTACTTCTTGTATGTTGTGGCTTAGTTATGATGGAGCTGGTCAAGATACGGTTCGGTTATCTACCCTTACCACCTCTCAGTCGTTGTGTGGTATAGTACGGATTAGTGAGGAGGAGAAGAACTTATCGATCACCGATTTTTTGAATAAAGAACGAGGGCCTAGTTTATCATGTGATGCCCAAACATCTTTGGATAAATCATATTGGTTAACGGTTTATTTGTTCAACGATTTATCAGATGATCAAACCTGGTATATCCACAATAATTTTAATAGTGTACAAATTTTATCAGTTTTAGATAGCGCAGGAAATATTACGGCACAATACAAGTCTGGGAGCAAAGTTTCTTCAACGCACTTTCAGTTTATAGGTATCTATTTTTATAATGCTATTATCATTCCTAAGGGGGAGACAGTCTTGTTGGCCATTCTTGTTGAATCGGAAGAAAAGATTCCACCTAACCTAGGCTTAAAGCTCGATAATGAAAATACCTTTACCAGGAATCAGCTAGACTTTGTATATGATAGATTAACATACATAGTTTTTGTTACCATCTTTTTAGGAGCATTAA
>CAYNKN010000306.1:0-4381 GCA_964397805.1 uncultured Chryseolinea sp.
CGGGTACGTGCCTACCAAAAAATCTTAGGTATTCATCGTGCCTTGATTGATCAGGGTATTGATTATGTTCGTAGTTATCAAAGTCTTACGTCGCGTGAATACCATGATATTAAGCGCGTGATATTGGAACATTCTGCCTTGGCGAATAAAATGATGGATACAGATTTTGTGCACACGCAAGAATTTGATGAGGTAATGGCGAGCGAAGTCAACAGTGTTTTAGAGGTACCTGTTGACCCAGATTTATCGACGGGTAAAAAGGCATTTTATCTCCTTATTTGGTTTTTGAGTTTACTTAGTGTGGCTTACGTGATTTATTTTTTCTCGCCCAAGCTTGTGGAGTTGGTTGAATTGCTAAAAATGAAACAAGATGTTTAAGGTTGGTCAAAAAATTATTTTAAAAACCCTGATAATCATATAGTTGAAAAATAATTCAAAATTTTTCACCAAGTACTTGGCCATGCATAGTACTTTACCGTATATAGTCCTAATATTATTAAAAAAAGGATGTATGAATGTTGAAAACACACAAGTACAGATGCGGAAGGGAATTTTGGAATACTGCATCCTTCACATTATCGCACGGGGCGAAGTTTATGCTTCCGATATGTTAGAAGAACTTACAGCGGCCAAAATCATTGTGGTAGAAGGAACCCTCTACCCCCTGCTCACGCGACTGAAAAATGCGGGACTGTTAGAGTACAAATGGGTGGAATCTAAATCGGGACCGCCACGCAAGTATTTTACACTCACCGATAAAGGCAGTAAATTTCTGACTAGCCTTAGCGAAACCTGGGACGATCTGGTGCACTCTACGAACATGATCACTTCAAAATCTAACGCTTAACGCCTCCACTATCTACTACTATGAAAAGAAATATAAGCATCAACATCAGCGGAATCATCTTTCATATCGAAGAAGACGGATATGAAAATTTGCGAAAGTATTTAGATACCATTACTCGATACTTCTCTTCGTTTGAAGACAGCAGCGAAATTATGGCCGACATAGAAAGCCGCATCGCAGAGATATTCTTATCGAAACTTAACGAAGGCAAGCAAGTAATTACTGCCGAAGATGTTCAAGCATTGAAAACAACGATGGGCAGTGTTAGCGATTTTAAAGCAGCCGAAGAACAAGAATTTTCAGGTGAAGGCCAGTTCGATCAAGCGAATACTAGCGGTGGTTCAAATGCCACAGAAGAAAAAAATAATCTCTACGAAAACAAAAGATTACAACGCGACCAAAAGCGCAAAGTATTGGGTGGTGTGTGTGCCGGTTTAGGTAACTACTTTAATGTTGATCCGGTATGGATTCGTCTGCTGTTTACATTACTCGTTTTTGCTTACGGTATTACACTGTTTGTGTACTTAATCATGTGGATTATTGTACCGGGTGCCTATGATTTGGAAGAACCGGAGGTTACCAAAAAAATGTTTCGCGAACCAGAACGTAAAGTAGTGGGTGGCGTGTGTGGAGGAGTTGCTGCTTACTTTGGTATTGACATTGTAGCCGTTCGCGTACTTTTCGTTATTGGAGCCGTATTCTTTTTTGTAGGCTTTTTAATTTACATCGTGCTTTGGGTTGTATTACCCGAAGCCAAAACCATCACCGATCGAATGGAAATGCAGGGTGAACCCGTTACGCTTTCTAATATCGAATCGAACATAAAAAAAAATCTTAATGTAGAAGAAGAAGCCGAAGAGAGTGCGGTGACTAAAATCTTACTTTTTCCCTTTCGGCTAATCGGGTTAATCCTTACCGGACTTAGTAAACTTATCGTACCCATTGTTGATATCCTTCGTGTAGCAATTGGTGTAGTCATCATTTTAATGGGCGTAAGTTTTCTATTCGCCACCATTGTTACGGGTGGTGTACTTATCGGAATATTCTCAACTTCATCGTGGATGGGCTCGCCCGAGTTTGGTATTCCTGTCGCGTTAATGACACAAAGTTTTCCCGGCTGGTTAGTTATTGCCGGTGTAGTAGCACTTTTAATCCCATCTGTGTTTATCACGTTAGTAGGGTCTTCCATTGTTGCTAAAAAATATGTATTCAATACTTCCGTGGGGTGGACCATGTTCGTTTTATTCTTTGTGAGTTTAACACTCTTAAGCGTAGGTGTCCCTAAAATTATTTACGCCTTTAAAGAAGAAGGTGAGCACCGTGTTGAAAACACTTATACGATGATTGGCAAAACTGCTTTGCTAAAAATAAAGGAAACTGGACTTGATGGCTATAAAGCTGCATCGCTTACGCTGAAAGGTTATGAAGGTACCTCGATTAAACTGGTGCAGAAATTTGAAGCACAAGGTAATACTCGCCAGCAAGCCATCGAAAATGCCAAAATGGTAACCTATCAAGTAGTACAAGAAGATTCTGTTTTTACATTCGATTCAAACATTCGCTTTAAAGAAAACGCTTCATTTCGTGCACAGCGATTAAATATGACATTATACGTACCCTACGATTTTCCATTCGTGATGACGCATGAAATGAGTCGGTTCGTTACGCAATATGTCGACCGCGATTATTTAGATGGCCAAACCTGGAAAATGACGGAAAATGGATTGGTATGTGTATCGTGCCCAGAAGGCGATAAGGACGCTGAAGAGTGGGATACCGAGCGTGAAGAGGTTAACCTCTCCGATTTCGATGAACTAAAACTTAGTGGCATCTTTGATGTGCGAATCCGTAAAGGCGATAACTATGCGGTAGAATTAGAAGGATCAACCCGCGAAAAGAATAAGTACTCCATATACCGCGATGGCAACACCTTGGTAGTACAGTATCAGGATAATCGAAAATTCTGGCGGAAAAATTTCTTAGAATCTAATCGGTTGCGCATCAACATTACCATGCCCAGCTTAACACGGTTAGAGGCAAAAGGTGCCGGTAAAATTACTTTCAGGGAATTTCAATCTGATAAGCTGAGCATCGATTTAATGGGCGCTGTAAAAACCACTGGAGACATAGAAAGTGATGATGTAAATGTTCGTCTTACCGGGGCATCTGAATTAGAGCTTCGTGGAAATGGAAAAACGCTAGATGCATCCGTACAAGGTGCCTCCTCGCTAAAAGCTTTTCAATACAAAGTAACCACCGCATTAGTAGAAGTAAACGGTGCCTCTTCAGCAAAAGTAAATGTATCGGGCACCTTAGAAATGGAAGAAGGTGTAGCAAGCAAAATTGAATACAGAGGCAATCCGAAAATTATTAAAAACAACTAATCAATTGATGCTGCGCAAAACCATCTGTTAAGAGTCGTATTTACAAGCCATTTGCAAACAAAACACTTTGCGTTTTCTCGGGCTTGTAACGATGACACATGGTTTTGCGTAAGTTCCATAATCTATTATGTACCTTTAACCCCAAACCCCTCCTACTATGATACTTTTCCTACTTTTCATGATTCTCGTTGGTTTCATTTGTTCACTCTTGTTTTAACTGCATTTATTACTTCCTTTTTAAAGAATACCACGGTTTTGAGTTTCTCAAAATATAGTACCTTTAAGAATGAGGACAGTTCAGCTTTTCATTAGTTTTATACTGCTGGCCACCTATGCATTTGGGCAGCAAGGAATTAAAGGACAAGTATTGTGGGTAAGTGGCAATCAAATGCCCGGCTCCAGTAAAGTAAGCACGGCCCACCAAGGTATTGTTCGCGAAATTCATGTGTATCAGGCCAGTTCGCAAGAGCAAGTCTCGATGGAAAACGGTTTCTATACTACCATAAACAACTCCTTAATAACTATAGTAAAGAGTAAAAAAGATGGCTCTTTTAAAGTGAAGCTGCCTCCGGGTACATACTCCCTCTTTTCACAAGAAAAAGCCGGATTATTCGCAAATCTTATTGACCAGCAGGGATTTATTAACACAATAACTGTTTTACCCAAAAAATATAGCTGGATAAGCTTTATTATAGATTACGAAGCAGCTTATTAAAACCCAGAACAAGCTTCTCAAAAAAATTTAACGCTCAAGCAACCTCTGCCGTTAAAACAGCATCTTCGTACCGAAGGATTCCTACATGCAGTTTAAAGTTTACAGGGCAAAAGAAGATGATTTAATAAAAGGATGCTTAAGGCACGATCGAAGTGCCCAGCAAGCCCTATATACTACCTATTCATCAAAAATGTATAGCCTTTGCTATCGCTATGTTAAAGATGCCATGCAGGCCGAAGACATATTGGTAGCCGCATTTACAAAGGTCTTTGATAAAATAGATCAGTTTAAAAACGAAGGCAGTTTTGAAGGATGGATTAGGCGTATTATGGTCAATGAATCCCTCACCTATTTGCGAAAAAATCGCTCCATGCAATTGGAAACCGAACTGGAGTATGCCGATCGAGAAATTGATTACGACAGACTCGCTGACCA
>CAYNKN010000307.1:0-4372 GCA_964397805.1 uncultured Chryseolinea sp.
CTGGTGTTACACTACTTACTAAATATTTTAAGTAGGAACGGTTCTCTGGAGAATCGTTTGACGAAATGAATAAATTATTATTAACAACCGATAATAATTCTTGAGGCACATATTTTCGTGTGACTTCATCACTCAAAATTTGATTTAAATACTCTACGGCATTGCTCGATGACAAAACATTCTCTCTACTAGGATATGAAGGCCTTCTAGCAATAGGTTGTTTAGTAATTAAACTTGAAATTGCTTTAATGTAAAGTGCCTTTTCAGTTCTTTCATAATCATTAAACCTTCTTGATGATTCAACGATTTCATTAGAATATAACGGGTTGATCATTTCCATAAATGGATAGAATAGATCATGGAGAGCCGTCTGAATAAACGTTTGTCTATAAATATTAAATAATCTATCTCTCCAAGAGTATAATGTTTCATTCTCCCTTCTTGTCAAATAATCAGGAATACCATTAAATGGCAAATCAAAAAAATCATTTCCTTTAAAATTATCAAAATCAGAAAAATTGGTCATCTCCATTAACAATCGAACATTCCTTTCATGCACTACAGGCTTCCAACCAAATACTTCATCCGATCTAATAATGCCATTAAACCCTAGTTCCTTCAATTTAAACCACATCTCAAAATTATCAAGATAATTTGCCATGTGATCAATTCTCGCTTCTCCAAAAGAGACATAATTTGTTAAGAAATCATCAAAATTATTACAACTGGAAACATCAAAAAAATGGAATGGAACACCTATATCCTCAGCCACTCTTTCTGCAATGAAGCCATCTGTATCTTTTTGATTTAATGATTTTGGAATACCCCATGTAATAGCTTCAATATCGAAACCTCTTTCTACAAGAGACTTAAGAACTAACCTACTATCATACCCTCCTGAAAGAGTTAAACCCCATTTCACATTAGGTAATTTTATTTCATCAAAATTTTGAATTAATACTTTTCGAAACTCAGAAGCATCGTTATCAAATTGATTGAAAACAACCATGTGTTCTTTTTCATCAATCTTTATTTGCCATTTATTGAAATCAAAAAAAATTGTCTGGTTATAGTTTAGGTGCTTAATTCTACTATCCCAGGATGTACCAGGCCCTAAATTTCCTGCGGATAAAAACCATGATGTGGCTTGCTCATTGTGGCTATAATTACCGATAATATTAATTATAGCTCGCTGCGAAGTGGACACAATAAAGTCTTTATCATCCAAATAATACCAAATAGTTCTTGATGCCAGCTTATTAGGAAGGATTTCAAGATTGTTATGGTTATCAAATCTTATTAATGCCGAAACACCGTCTGGTATTTTACTAAAAAATTTAGAAGTTTCCGGAGGTAGTTCTTTGTAACATCCTAAGGCTAAGTAATCATCCTTAAAAATAATTGAGTCATTGAATGATGAAATTCCAATAGTGATTCTTTCAATTTTTTTTAATTTGTTTTCACTTTCTCTTACTGGGTTTAATTTCCTTAAAAGAAGTTCATAATTAAATACTTTATCAACTTCCTTAGCGATATGAAAAAATATTTTAGCCATTATTGAATTTGTATACTGGTAAAAAATAATTTAAGGCTGAATTTGGGTTGGCTATTGAAAGAACTATACCCTTAGGTTTACAAACATTATCGTTCATTGTTTTAATCACCAAATCTATTGGTGGTAACAAGTCCTTTTTTTGTAGTGTCGTATGAACATTTGTAGGTGGAGAACTTGCGAAAAATTCTATTTCAGGATATATATCTTTGTTTTGGTAAAAATACCCTTTACTGTTTAGGTCAATACCACATAAAATAATCTCCTTGTATCCCAACTTAATTCCAACATTGATAATCATACTGACAGAAGCTCTTATTTTTGAAATACTTTTTATGTTACCGCTCTCATCGTAAAGCCCATCTTTTTTGAAACAACTAATAACTAAATCAAGATCAGCTTGATTCCTAGATACACAATTTTCAGTTTTTATTAAAAACCCTTTCTCATCTAAAAAATTGTGTAAATAATTCTTTACATACTTCACCTTGCCAATATCCATATCTGTCAAGATTTTAATGACATTCTTATATGCATGCATTCTTTTTTTTGTAATCGTATAAAACTTTTCAGCAACTGGACTCCTTCCATTTTCATTTAAGTTGCGTGGCTTCATTCCTTCTATTGTGTAGAAAGTAGGAATATGTTTGTGATATAAAGAGAAATTAAAACCAAACGAATCATTTCTTGATATTTCTCCCCATTCTTCAGGAGTAAGGTTATTTAACGATTCACCACTTCCTATAACAAATAATTTATCAGATTTTTTATAATTGTTAAGATCAAGCTTCCCTAAAGGCTTTATATTCATTAGTTTTAAAACTAAGAAATTATTGATATTTTTTAAGAATGAGAAATATACTCGATACAACATGAAAAAATTTTTGAACCCAAGGATGTTTATTAATTTTAGAACCATAGTTAAAATTTAAGCGGCTGATTTATAACCATCCAATATTGATTTCAAATTTATTTAAGAGTAATGTAATAATAAATGATTGACAGCTTTATAGGAACGAACCAACAAACGTAGCGCATCGTCTCTAAGAAAAAGCAAGATCTTCTGCTGCCCACTCGACAACTATAGGCTTGCAAACAAATTTAACCCCATCTACTCTTCAGCCCGCCCCATAACTGATACATATCTTCTAAGAGACAGATAACTACAACACATCTTCAGAAACTTACAATGAATTTTTCACTATATCTATTGTGTGTAGGCTTATCAGACTGAATAGATTATGAGGTTAGTATTTTTCGTTAGCACATTAAAGGTTATAAACTTTTATCAATCTTATACTGCACTAATTTTTATGGGATGTTTCATCATTATCCAATTGATCAACTGTACTATATTTTTTTTGTTTAAAAATTCTATCAAATTGAAGCCATGGCATCGGATAAACTTTAGCTGCAATAATCCAAATACATAAAAACTGTATTAAAAAAGAAAGAGTTGTAGCGATTGCCGCTCCAATAATTCCCATACGTTGAATTAGAAAATAATTAAGAATTAAATTAATAAATGCTACACTAAATGTGACCATTGATATGCTTTTAGTCTTTCCAAAATAAAAAAGATAATTCACTAACATCATATAACAGCCTTGGAAGAAAAATCCGACTACTACGAATATAATTACAGTAAAGTCTACCGAAAATTTTCTATCTATAAATAGATCAATAACAATTGGAGTAATTAAAATAAATAAGAAACAAATAAGCGCTAGAACAATAAAATAATAATAAGTCATTTTAACAAGGTTAGTCTTGTAGTCCTCATTAACATTTTTTAATTTTTCATAAAGCCAGGGAGACCATGCTGTGTTAAACGAAGTTACCAATAAACTTATCACAGAACCTATTTGATAGGCTACCACATAAGAACCTGTTGAGGATAAATTTATTAAGTTAGTAATGAAAAGCCTATCGCTCATAGAAACCACAAAACCTGACATTGCGTGTGGAATTAAAGGAACACCAAATGCTAATGCATGGCGAATGTAATTTTTACTGACTTTTAGTTTGACGTAACCATTCTGAAACAAATAAACCATTGCCACTGCTGCAAAGAGGCCTAATGAAATTACTTTTCCTAATACAAAACCTTCCCATTTAAATTGTAAACTAATTACTAAGTAGGCTACAATCGAAAAATTTAGTAGCGTCTGCGCTATTTTTACAAATGCATACTTATATGTTTTATATTTCACACGATAAATAGACAGTTGCATGGTGATAATCAGATTAGCTAAACTACTGAGTACAACAAAGTATAACCACTTTTGAGGAAATTTTGAGATTTCTGAAATATACTCCCCAAATCCAACGCATAAAGCCAACAAAACAATAAAGGAAACTAGCGTAATAAGTAAACAATTGCCGACATAGCTTGAAAAATCTTTTATTTCTTCTCTATAATACGCTCGTGATATAGCTCCAGAAACTCCAACACCCAATAAAGGATTGATTATTCCAGTTAAGACCGTAAACATAGCTGTAATTCCATACTCCGCCTCACTTAAATAAGATGTAAGAATAGGCAATAACAAGAATGGCAACGAAGCATTAAAGAAATTAGTTAGGGTGTATACTATAGAAGATGAAAATAATTTAGATTTTAAAAATGAGAAATTCATAAAGTTAGATATTCCATCTTTACACTTGTTCCAGAGATTAGATTCTGATTTACTTTTTTGCCTAGAATTTCTCTCAAATGTTTCGGATGCATTCCAAATCCCGGTCTTATACTTCGGATATGCTCAGCAGTAATAACTTCACCCTTCTTAATATCCTTCACTACAAAAAGAGAACGTCTTC
>CAYNKN010000308.1:0-4339 GCA_964397805.1 uncultured Chryseolinea sp.
TTTCCCCACCAGACCCTATTGTCATCGACAAGTTTTAAGAAATTTTTGTGAGACTGTCTCCAATATCTTCCCTTACCCGGTATGAAAGTATTACCAGTTGGTCCTTTCACCTCATATTGCCCATCGCCATAATAATTACGTGCAGTTAAATTATCAGACATCCATGGACCTCTCGGATCATTATCTGGGTTTTTATATAAAGAGTCTTGTGCTTCAGTCCTGGGAAGGTATCCCACTTGCCATGCCTCCGAACTTTTGGTATAAACAACCACGTAATCGTGATCTTCAGAAAAATACTTAGCAGTGTTTTTTGGTGCGTAGACTTTTTGCCAGATTACAGTTGTTACAAAATTCTCCTCCCCAAAAACTTCATTCATCAGGGCTCTTAAATTGTGTATTTCATTGTCATCGATACTTACAAAGATTACCCCATCTTCCTTAAGAAGTTGCCTTGCCAATCGTAACCGTGGATACATCATGGTTAGCCACTTTGAATGGAAACGACCATCTGCGCGCTTATTTGTTGTAAGCGGTTTGCCCTCCTCATCTACTTGTCCTGTTCTTCTCAAGTATTCTTGCAAGGGTTCTGTAAAGTCATCATCGTAGATAAAATCATTTCCCGTGTTATAAGGTGGATCGATGTAGATCATTTTAATTTTACCGGCATAACTCTTTTGTAAAATCTTGAGCACTTCTAAATTTTCTCCTTCAATGAAAATATTTTTAGAATCATTCACGCCATCGGTATCGGGTGTGCCATCGGCTTTCAAGCCTTCACCATATACTGGCTCGAGTGTTCCTTGTGGTGGCATAGAGGCAATTCTTCGCGCATCGCGTTTACCAGGCCAGAACAACCCAAAGTGTTCGAGGTCTTTATCCTCTTCATCTTGTGCCCAATCACCCAAGTTTTGGCGTAATGTTTCAAAGTTGATTTTGCCATCTTCAAAACATTCCGGAGCAAGTTGTTTCAGTTGCTTGATTTTTTCCTCATCAAAAAGGAATTGAGGTCTTAGTCTTTCGTGCGCCATGTAGTTCAGTTTTCCCCTCCCCCTACCCCCTCCATGGAGGGGGACAAGGTTCCGGTATTAAATTTAGGTTCGTTGTTCAAGTTCAGTCTTTTCTCCTTCCGCAAACCCGTAAAAGAGGGCCAGGCTTTGTTTGGTTGTGGTTTCTGTCTGTTAACTCAATCTTTCAAATTACTTGTTCTTCATTTAGAGCACTGTCCCCCGCTGGCGGGGGTGGGGGGTGGTGTTTTCTCTTCATGCGCTTCGCGGGAGGCACCGCTGCATCCTGTTCAATCCTTTCAATCGTCAAATCAATTTCGTCTATCACCCAATTTATATTTTTCAATACATCGTCATCATCAAATCTCAGCACACAAAAACCAGCTTGTGTTAGTTTCTCTTCCTTGATCTTGTCCTTAGTAATCGTTTCTGCCCAGGTGTGCGTTATCCCATCTACTTCAATGACCAACTGCAATTCTTTACACATAAAATCGGCAATGAAATTTAACACAGGCCGTTGCCTTCTAAAACTATATCCTTTTCTCATTCCCGCACGAAGCGCATACTTCCAAAGACAAGCCTCTGCTTTGGTCATTTCTTTGCGTAGTTTGTTTGCGAAGGGTTGAAGCTTCGGGTTGTATGCGTAAAAATTTTCTTTGTTAGCTTCCATGTTTACTCCCCACAACCCCTTCTATAAGAGAGGGACAAAGGTTCTTGAAGTTTAAATTTTGAGTTTCTTTGAAGTTGCTATTTTGAAGTCAATCGGTTGTGCTTTTTTCTCTTGTTTAATTAATTTCTAACGTTCTTCAAAAGCCGAATCGCGTGTGTTTTGCAAATTGGCATTCACCCATTCTTCCTGATCGGTGTCAGAGCCATAGTCCTCGAAATATTTTTTGAAACTTCCACGTTCACCACGCCCCTTGCTCAGTGCATACTCGCGATAGGATGAGCACGAAAATCGGGCATCGCAGTTGCGGCAAACGCGCGTGCCAAAGAGTGCTGTTGTTCCTTCCATTGTAGAATTCAATATTTCAACCGGAACGGGTTTAAAATTTTTATCTTCAATCTGATCAACAATAGTGGCGAAGTCCTCGATGGTTTCTTCCACCTTGTGCTGAGTGAATGGAATTTCAATGAGCGGTTTCCATTTGGCCATTTCAATATTAAACTTGAAAAGATCATTCATAAGCCAAGCCTGTCTCATAGCTTGTGGATATGCCGTTGAAATTACAGCGGTTTGATCAAGAGCTTCACCGCGTAACCGTTGCCAGATGTAGGCATACACATTCAATTGCTTTTGATACAATTCTTTGTTGGCCATTACATACTCTGGGTCGTGCGTTTTAATATCGTACATCCAGGTTTCTTCATCATCGCGCACGATGTCTACTATTCCTTCGATGGTAAAATTTCTTCCTTTAGGAGTTTTTTGATCTGGTAAGGTTAGCTTCACTTCGGTTTGCGTTACGCGATTGGCTACATCCTTCATCTTTTGATAGTAGAAGAGGACCTGATTGAGCGCAAGTTTTTTAACGTCTTCTGTAATGGCGTGGCCACCCTTCAGCCGCATCAATTCGTAGTTGTCTTCGAAGAGTTCGGCAATTCGTTCTAAGATTTTTTCCTCTTGCATCATGCTAGATGTGTTTTTTTCTTTCGCTCTGTAATCAAGAGGTGATGAAGGTCTTCAATTGTCTGGTGAACTAAACTACCAAAGAACATGGTTTGTGAACGTGAAGGAACAAAGCCGTATTTTTTGAAAATCATGTATTTTCGAGGACACTGTTGATAGCTTAAGTAATCAGCTGTGTAGGAATAATTCTTGCCGAGATCCTCTCGCTCAAGTTCAACAACCGGGAGTTCTTTAAAGTCTAGTATATCAAGTGTTGGAAGTGATTCCTTCTCTAGAATTTTTAAAAACTCTTCTGAAGTATTTGTTTTTCCTCTATCGAAGAAAGGAAGTATAGTCATCAGCTTTGCACGAGAAAGCCCAACGTAGAAAACACGCATCTTATCGAAGTTGGACATTTTATTTAATGGCTCGCCTTCCTTCTTTAATAAATCTCTTATAATGATTTCTGTGGTGTCAACATCGCGCTCATTCTTTCTTAAACTACCCATTATTACATAGGGAAACTCAAGTCCTTTTGCCTGATGAATAGTAAGAAAGGGAACACGACCTTTTGGAAAAGGATCATCGGTATCTTCAAACTCTTGTTCCCCTAACCGATATATTGCGTAGAGGTAAGAGCCAACGAATGTGTTGGCAAACCGATCTTCTGAAAGAAACGAAGCGGTAATGATTGGAGAGTATTCTTCCATAAAGCGTGCAAGGTATTGTGTTACCAAACCTAGATTACACACCGGACCTTCATCAATTCCTTGCTCAGCGAGTTCGTACATTTTTTGGAAATGTTTAAAGCCATTGAGTTGATAGAATAAGTCTAATACACTCCAGTCAACTGATGTTACTCTGTTGAGCACGTATTTAAGGTTAACAGGCTGGCCAGCTTGTTGCCTTTTTTTGAGTAATTCGTTGAAGCTTGTTTTTTGTAGGACGGCTTTACTCTTAGTGGATAGACCTGAAGCACTTGCCAGTTCGCGCATCATTTCGAGCTTGAGAGGTTTATCAACACTCCACTTTTTCTTATCCACCACATTCATCAATGCGTTATAGTCGCTTATTATGGACGCGATTTCTGCTCGCCTGTCATCGATGTATTCTTGAAGGAGTGAATCAGTGGCAGCAATTGCATCGGCTGTTTCAAGGCACCTGTTTTGCCAATTTCTGAATGACTGCAACCCTTCACTCGCTCTTCCTTGATGCCTCGGTCTTCCAACAATCGAGAAGATCAATCCAAAAATTTCTTCAGTTTCCCGTACTTCCAGAAACCTACCGGCCCGTGGAGCAAACACCGGAATACCTAACTCATTGAGGGCATCTTCGAAACCACTCACTTTGGTACTTTTTTCACCCATTGATTTGAGTGACGGAAAAAGAAATGCAACTTGACTATAGTCCAGAATTTTCCCTTTTTCTTTCAAGTCAAAAACGAATTGGGCCACTTCTCTAAAAATCTCAGCTTTCTTTTTTTTCTTTGTAGCTATAACTGCGGGAAACGTTTCCTGATTGTGTGCTTGAATATTTTTATCAACTACCCTGTAGTGACCGTCCCCGCTTTCTTTTTTCCAATTGGCGAGATTGATGAAGTTGCAGTAGAAGTCTACAATTAATTTCTTTGATCGGTAGTTTGTATTGAGACTTATTTTTTTTGGTAAAAGGTTAAGATATTTTTGGCATCTATTTTCAAACTCAACGAGATTCTCCACGGTAGCGC
>CAYNKN010000309.1:0-4337 GCA_964397805.1 uncultured Chryseolinea sp.
TGTTGTTTTCGGAACACCCTCGCTCCCACTTACCTACTACATGTTAGAGGTAAAAGATTTCAACTATATCATTTTTGTTTTTATCATCATTATATTTTACACAGGCGAAGTTGTTCATCGCGATAAAGCTGTTCACTATGCCAATATATCGGATGCCTTACCCATACCTAACTGGGTGGTATATGGATCAAAGTTTTTTTCGCTTGTATGGGTAAGTCTAGTGTTAGTAAACTTAATTTTAGTTTGCGGTGTAATCAATCAGGTTATTAAAGGTTACTTTAATTTTGAGTTCAATTTATACTTCACTGATCTATACCTAATCGAATTACCCGAATATCTTCAGTTAGTGATGTTGGCTTTTATTATTCACATACTCGTGAACAATAAATTTATTGGTCATGTAATTTCCATTGGCATTTGGGTAGCCATGTTTGGTATTCGGAATTTTGCTGAGATAGACTATAACTTATTCTTTTATAGCTACACACCTGCCTATCGCATTTCTGATATGAATGGGTTTGGGCATTTCTTAAAATCACTCTCGTGGTTCAACTTGTACTGGCTAAGTTTAGGTATTGTATTTTTAATTATTGGCAACCTGTTCTGGAATCGCGGTGCTGAATCAAACTTTAAAGCCCGAATAAAATTGGCGCGACAACGATTTAATGGAACCTCGGCATTTTCACTTACATTCTTTACACTACTCTGGCTGGGAAGCGGAGCATTTATATACTATAACGTAAGTGTACTTAATACCTACCGAACACGAAAAGAGAATACTAAAATTGGTGTTGACTTTGAAAAAAAGTATAAACGATACGAGTTCTTTGCACAACCTAAAGTGACTGATGCAAAAGTGAACGTAGCTATTTATCCGGATGAACGCTACACCAAAGCCTCCGGAATATTTACCCTTGTTAATAAAACAGACGAACCCATTGATTCGCTTGTGTTAAATATTGGTAGTCCGATTAGTCATACAATAATTGAAAAACTCAGTATTGATGGAGTCGATTTAAAGTTAGTGATGGAAGATAAACTAAATCGTTTCTTTATTTACCTCTTTCCGAAAACTATGAACCCTGGCGATACGGTAAAGATGGACATAACCATGGATGCCCGCTACAAAGGTTTTTCAAACAGTGGCTTTAATCGAGAGATTGTTTATAACGGAACATTTTTCGATATCAATATTTTTCCTTCGTTCGGTTATCCGGGAGATCCAATTAACAGTGATAAAGAAAGAAAAAAACATGGCTTGCCGAAGAAAGACTATGTTGCACCTCCACAAGACGATCCGTATGGATTACGCACACTGCTGTTTAACAATGATGCCGACTTTGTAACCTTCGAGGCAACATTAAGTACAAAAGCCGATCAAATTGCTATTGCTCCTGGCTACTTAGAAAAGTCATGGGAAGAAAATGGCAGAAAGCACTATCACTATAAAATGGATAGCGAAATGGATTTTTTCTTTAATATCTCTTCGGCACGCTATGCTGTTTTAAAAGATGTTTGGAAAGGTAAAGAGGGTGAGGAAGTGAACATTGAAATTTTCCATCATCCTAGTCATACCTATAATTTGGATCGCTATGTTAATTCAGTAAAAGCATCGCTGGAATATTTCTCAGCTAATTTTAGTCCGTATCAACATAAACAACTTCGGGTGTTGGAGTTTCCGCGCTATGCTGGTTTTGCTCAATCTTTTCCGAATACAGTTCCGTACACAGAAAGTTTTGGTTGGGTAGCCGACTTTAGTGATCCAAACAAAACAGACTACGCTTTTTACGTTACCGCGCATGAGGTGGCCCATCAATGGTGGGGCCATCAAGTATCACCAAGTTTTACACGAGGTGCTAACCAAATTTCAGAATCGATGGCCGAATATTCTTCGCTGATGGTATTAGAACATGAGTATGGAAAAGACTGTATGCAAAATCGATTGAAGTATTCGCTGGATCGATACTTACGTGGACGATCATCGGAAAATAAATTCGAAGCCAACTTATTGGAGAATGATTCACGGGCGTATGTATGGTACGATAAAGGATCTCTCATACTCTATGCATTAAAAGATTACATTGGTGAGGAACAACTAAATGGCGCCTTTAAAAAATTTATCGACACAGCTGCGTTTAGGCAAACGCCTCCATTTGCTACCTCTAACGAGTGGTACAGTTATATAGAAGCGGCTACTCCCGACTCGCTAAAGTATTTTATTGATGATTCATTTAAAAAAATTACTCTCTACGAAAATAGAATTACTAAAGCAGAATATAGTGAAGCAACCGATGGAAAGTTTAATGTGAGTTTAACTGTAGAAACTAAAAAACTCTACTACGACAGTCTCGGTAAAGAGGTTAATCAAGGCATCGGTAAAGATTTTATTGACATTGGCATTTTTGCCGAAGATGGTAAGAATGATAAAGGAATGACAAAGAAGTCACCATTGTATCTTCAAAAACATTGGTTAAGTCCAGGAGAACACACATTAAAATTTGTTGTGGATGCAGAACCTGTTAAGGCGGGAATTGATCCTTACAATAAACTCATTGATCGGATCCCAGAAGATAATGTTAAAAGCGTTAGTAAGCTTTAATTTACTTTAGCATGGCGTAGCGTCACTGTAATGCTACGCCATAAATTTTTCTTTTGCTTGCCGTTTTATTTCATCCCACTCATCGGGTGGTGGTGGTGTGCCACGTTCAAATTCAGCCAACAGCCAATGCACAAGCTCCTTTTTCATACCGAACTGTTGCACGGCCTCTTCACAAAAATCAATTTCATGCTGATCGACTACATCATCGGCATAAACCATCAATACTAAATCGTACAGCAAATTCATTTTGTCGTTGTGGTTATCGGGAACGTTCAATACAAACTTTTCATCGTTTGTCATTAACTCCTTTACCTGCCGATCTTTTAGTCCGTAACGCTTAGCAATTTTAAATAGTAAAGCCTCCTCACTCGGGTGCAGGTGCCCGTCAGCCTTGGCTAAGGCTAGTAAATTTTTAATGTGATTTTTCTTATACGAAAGATATTGATGTTCAAAAAAACCAATCATAGCATTTCAGTTTAAATGGATACTTAAGTTATGATGACCAAGTTTGTTAGTCAGTTTTTACATTAAATGTTTAGTAGTTGGCAATGCACCTCACTATATTAATCAACCCAATCAGCTATAAACAAATTGGTATCGCGAGTACCCCCATTATGCCGGTTCGATGAAAAGACAATTTTCTTACCATCAAATGAGAACATGGGGAATGAATCAAAAACGCCATCATAAGTAATCTGTTCCAGTTCGGTACCATCTTCATTGATCATAAAAATATTAAACTCAAATCCGCGCGAACCCTTATGATTAGAAGAGAACAAAATTTTCTTTCTAGACGGATGATAGAATGGAGCCCAGTTTGCTTTACCCAACTGCGTAATTTGTTTCATATCGGAACCATCTACATTACAGGTAAAAATTTCCATTGCTGTAGGGGCTACTAAACCCTGATTTAAATAATCAAGGTACTCCTTTTTATCTTCTTCTGTTTTCGGTCGCGATGCCCGAAAGACAATTTTAGAACCATCGGGAGAAAAGAAGGCACCACCATCGTAGCCAAGTTCGTTCGTAATTTGTTTCACATTTGTGCCGTCTATATTCATGGTGTATAGATCAAGGTCGCCATTACGTGTAGATGTAAAAACAATTTTATCACCTTTGGGTGATACCGTAGCTTCAGCATCGTAGCCCTTCTCGGTGGTGAGCTGCTTCTTAATAGTACCATTCAAATCGGATACAAAAATATCGAAGCTATCAAAAATAGGCCACAGGTATTTACCACCAGGCGATCTACCCGGATCTGCCGGACAAGCATCACCACCTAAATGTGTAGAGGCATACAGTATGAGGGAATCTCCCGGAAGAAAATAAGCACATGTTGTCCGACCCAGCCCAGTACTTACCCGAACGGGTTGTGTTGTTTTTAAATCTACACCTGATATGGGTGTATAAAAAATTTGATCGCATTGAAGACCCCAATCTTTGTAATTAGATTGAAAAACTAACATGCTATTATCAAAACTCCAGTAAGCTTCCGCATTATCTCCGCCAAAAGTAAGTTGACGCATATTCTTTAAATGCGACTCTTGGGGATATTTAATAGTATCTGCTTCTAAATATAAATCAGCTTCATTATTTACCTGACGGGAAGAAGTAGAACAAGCAAGCATACATACTAGTGAACAAGCCCAAAAAAGTAACCGCATAGTTTAAACGCAAAGTAAACGTGAATATAAAAATTATCAGGCAGTTGCGGCCTCTTGTTCTTTTAGTGCTCTGC
>CAYNKN010000310.1:0-4301 GCA_964397805.1 uncultured Chryseolinea sp.
GTCAAGCTGACCTCAAAGCCAAAATCCTCGCCTTTATCGAGTACTTCAACCGCACTATGGCTAAGCCCTTCAAGTGGACTTACACCGACAAACCCCTCATATCGTGAATACTGGTCTTATTTATGCCGTCGAGTACTAGGGCGATGCAAATGGAGGAAACAGTATGAAAACTCTGCTAGTGGATGCGATCCTTTCCCTCTCTCCAGAAGAGCAGCAGTTGATCCGAGAGAAACTCCAGCATCATCAGGGAACTGAGGCCGACTCAGTCGAGCAGATCCATCTGGGACGAGAAGAATGGATCCGGCAGCAAGATGGGATCTTGAAGACGCTCTTCCACAGCTATGCACTAACTCGAGCTGAGTGACGAGTCCTTTCCTAGGCAAAAGAACCAGTGAAGAACATCAAATTGAGGAAGGCATCAGACTACTCTTGATCAAGACTCGAAGTCAGTTTCCTCTGATCCACGACTTGAGTCATCCGTCAGGGAGGATTCCGGCTGAGCAAAGAGTTCTAGCCATTGCTGCCGCGAGCGGATTGGTTGAGCACCCCGATTATCAGCGTACCGCCGGGCAGCTGCTTCTATTTCCTCCTGCTGACGCTGGATTGCCGCAATTCTCTTGCGGTACTGGTACTGAGACGTTGCCATGACTATACCGGGGAGGTGTTTTAGAGGGGGAAATGAGGTAAATTCTGGTCTATTGCTGACATGATACCATTTCTCCTCTTCCCATGCATTATTAGGAAAGCTTTGTAGGCTTCGCAGATCAAAGGAGCTGCTTGGCGTTGAGCAATCCGCAACCACTCGCCTTCGTAGGCTCGGCGACATATTTCCTCAGAATTTCCTATCTTTGTCCGGAAATGGACATTTAACACAGCAAGAACTTTGCGTTTGTCTCTACTGGTCTTGAGAAATAGTGGAACTGAGATGAAACTACCCTGACTTAATAATTTTGAAGTGATGTAAGCTTCCCATGCTTGTTGATCTGCTCCCTCAAGATCTCCACCAAGACGAGGGAGATCATCAGCAAAGATAGCTGATGCGTATCCTTGGTAATAAGCCGCTGTTGCACCAGGAGTCTCATTCTGTGGGTGGGAATAAATGGGTAGCCAGAATCCTAATGACTCAGGTTTCCCCTCGAACATTTCAGCAGCAACTACAAGATAAGTGGATATTTTTGGGCGACAGCCTGCCCATAGCCTGTTGGCATTTGCTATGTTCGCTTGAGCTGTACTGTCTTGAAAGAGTGGAGTTCTCAGATCCTTTGGTTGTAAAGGCAACATAAGATTGGTCCAGAAGGGGGTTTTGGGTTGAGCACTAACTACCTGCATCACTGCTTGTCCCGCCAACTCCAAAGCGTCCCGTATAATACCCTCTGCCTTCTCACGGGCTTGAAGAGGATTTTGATGGAGCAAATTCATGATACCAAAAAGATTAAAATTTAGAGATGTAGTGACAGCTGACAAGTCAGAGTGAAGAGCATCAGGCTGAGCTAGTTTATAATCAAGAGAGGCAAGTCTACGTCTGATCCAGAGATTTAGCTGAGGATGTTGACTCCTAACTTGATAGCTTGAATCACTCAAAAATGAATAAAAGACCTGAATGGGCTGCTCGATTCTCATCTCCCGATGGAGATCTTCCACCTGGAGAGGCTCAGTATCAGGATGCAGCCAACGCCAAACTGCTCTGTCATTCAAACCTAAACTTGGATTTCTGTTAATGAAATTGTCAATATACGCCCGAACTTTATCTTCTCGATAGGAACTAAAGACCTCTAGGGTCGTTGGTGGTGTTTCAACCCTATCCTCTCCCCCATCTCTATTGCGAAACCAGAAATGAGTAGGAACTTGCTGCGTATATCCATTACTTCGCAACTCCTCAAATCGTTGACGCAAATGAGTTACTACAGGATTCATATCAGGAGGCCATACTCCATCACGTGGTAAGCTTTGCAAGTGCTCTAAAAGCTCCAGAGTAAACCAGGAAAGCCGTCTTTCAGGATGAATCTTAGATATCTGTAGAGGAGCAGAGGAGAAGAGGACTTCTTGCACAACCTTTCTGGGATTACCCTTTTGATACTGTTTATTAGAAGGAGTTCCATTTAAATTAGGTATTTCTGCGCAACAATCAATAACCCATAACTGCCTTGGGAATCCCGGGAATAAGTCTGTCCTCATAGATTCCAAAATTTCATTGAGATTATGATTTCTCAAATATTGAGGGGTAGCATCTGAGCAGACCACTCGACGTTGTTCATTAGTGTCCATGAAGCCATGTCCAGACCAGTAGATGCAAAGCAAATCTCCCTCCAGTCTCTTAAGTTCCTCATTGAACAAGGCATCAATGATAGTATCAGTCGCGGGTCTCAGTTCGGAACCAACTAACCTCTCAATGTTTTTTGCAATTTCTCTGCTCTTTTCCTCCTCCAAGGGTGAGAGTATAACTTGGATTTGGCTGGCTGGAACACCACTTTCCCTCAACCATTGAGCAAAACAAAGAATATCTCCTGCAGGACCATCTAAATTCGGAGCTCCTTCCGAATACTTCTCGATCCCAACTAATATAGCTACAGTTTTCGAAGGATCAGTCATGACAGTCGGTTAAAAATAGCTTGCCAGGTTAACTCCTGAATCCAATAAGCGCCATGAGATAATGGAAAGGGCTGGCCACTTAAGACTTCAAGATCCTCAACAAAATCATTGCCATCAAAACCTTTAAAGATAGGTCTTCCCACATAGCTAAGAAAGTCATTTCGATCATATATATTTAACCATCGAGGGAAACCCTGAGGAAGCCTGTAGTTTTCATCATAAGGTTGAGAAACCAGTGCATTTATCTCATATAACGCTGGTGACTGAGATCCTACTGTTACGATCAAATGAGTTCTTTCACGAATCTCTGGATCTAAGATTAATAGGTCGATGCATGCAATCCCTCCCAAACTATGAGCCAGTAATACGACTGGGTCTTGGAGTGGCAATATCAGCTCTCGAATATAGTTGCGGATACTCTCTCCGCGAGCTTGATACATTAAGATGTCCCCTACCCCTGCACTAATCCCCTCTGAGAATGTGTGGCGTCTATCCCGAACCCAAGAAGTACCAAAGCGTGCTAGTAACCCCTTGAGTGTGTTCTGCATCCACCTAATTCCAAGAGCTTTACTCTGTCCAGTTTTCTGAAGTTCAAGAGAGGTGCTGAGTAGCTCGACAAGTTGATCTCGGTGAGCTGCATCCAACGATATTGCAAGTCCTTGGTCGCTTTCTTGAGCTAGGCCAACTACATGGGCAACCAGTGCTCGCGCTAGGGCTACTCGGTAATCCTCAAGAGGAGCCTGCGCAGATGCAAGGCTTTCTTTGTAGTCCCTTTGCCTAGTTATCTCGTCCCTGGCAGTCGGCATCAGACTCTCGTCAATACCAACAAGATCTAAGATCTCGGCCATGTCATTAGAAGAGAAATCTATCCTTTGAAAAGATTCACCAAGTTCCTTCCCAGAATCACCTTGACCGAGGGCAAAATTTCTTGCCGGTTGGCCTCTTGAGAGTGAGAGTGTTTTTAACTCAAACAATGGATCCTGGTATAGAATTCTCCATAGTTCAAGAGTCTCCTCAGCTGGATCTAGTTGGTCACCAATTGATTTCTTCTGGGAAGCTGCAGGAAGAGAAGCTAGGGAAGCGAATGTTGAGGATCCAAGTATTCCTCCCCAGTAACAACGGTGAATTCTAATATCCTGGTTATGCTGTCTTAGTCGCTTGCTGATAGCGTTAAAGGTCTTGCTATAGGCAGGCTCTCGGACTCCAGTCCCATGAACAAATATGAAGTCGTAAGTCATTACCTGCACCTCCCTATTCAATCCATGTTATCCGGCGATGTTATGGTAACCTAAAACCCAGGCTCAGATTCACCCGCTTGACCGTCAACTCCCCATCCACCACGGCGATGATCACCTTGCCATCAGTGGGTTCTAAGGCTCTATCCACCACCAGGATATCCCCTGGATGGATCCCAGCCCCCGTCATGGAGTAGCCCGATACCCGCACAAAGAAAGTGGCGGCGGGGTATTTAATCAGGTGCTTATTGAGATCCAGCCTGTCTTCCACCCAGTCATCAGCAGGTGACGGGAACCCAGCTTCCACGTACCGGCAGTCTGAGCAACTCATAAATGATTCAGCTAAATAGATTAAGAAACTCGTCCACCACTTCCACAGCACGATTCATGCAGTCTTTGGCAGTGAAGCGGGCCACCGGGAGCCCTTCTCGGAGCATGAGTCTGTCTCTGGCATAGTCTCTGAGGGTTTGTCCCCCT
>CAYNKN010000311.1:0-4293 GCA_964397805.1 uncultured Chryseolinea sp.
CTGTATTGACGAGGAAGGAAACGCCTCTGTTTATGGTGTTGGTCAGGCTTATTTTTTAATTGGTAATGGTACTATACCCGAAACCATTGCAGCGGGTTCGCCCCTCACCTGGAATGCCGAAGAATCTGCTGTGCGTGCGTATATTTTTCAAGGTACAACAACAGGTAGAGAAGCTTTTAATTTAACAAACTGGCCTACTGCTACGCCACAAGAATTTTGGTTTGTACAGAACGGCACCTTTAACCGAAGACAACCCTAGTGTTGCTTCGACCAACCTTCTTCAATCCCTAAACCAAACAACGCAAAGTCGTACTTAGCCGGATCCAACGGATCTAACTTCCGCAAATTTGCTGTGAGTTCTAACGCAGTTTGCCAATCGGTTTGTTTTCGTTTGATCAACTTCAACTGGCGGGCTACCCGATCAACATGTAAATCGCACGGACAAATTAATTGTGCCGGAGAAATTTTTTTCCATAGTCCAAAATCAACACCTCCTGTATCCTGACGTACCATCCACCTCAAGTACATCGCCATTCGTTTGCAGGTAGATTTGCGCTCCGGACTCGCCACGTGTTTACGCGTTCGAAGCGGATAATCATCCAGACTAAAGAACATCTTTCTGAATTTAACAAGGCCGCTTTCAATAGTAGCATCATGAGATTCAGGTAAAAATGCATCTTCCAACGAATCGAATTGGGTGTAATACCATTTTAAAAAAGCAATAAAGTATAGCGTATCCGTTGCATTAAAAGTCCGGTGTTTAAAAGATTCGAAAATCGCGAGATCGCTTTCTGTATGCTGTACAATAAACTGATGGGGCGCATTATCCATCATAGCCAATAAGGTAGTACACTTACGCACGATGGTAATGCGCTGACCCCAAGCCAATGTAGCGGCAAACAAACCGGCTATTTCAATATCTTGCTTTTTCGTAAAAGCATGCGGAATAGAAACCGGATCATGCGCCACGAAAGCAGGCTGATTGTATTGGCTAACTTTCTGGTCTAAGAAATCTTTTAACGATTTTCCCGATAGCGAATTCTTCTTCAATGTATCCTACCTTTAGCGTATTAAAGGTGCAAACCTACACGATCTATTTAACCTATGGACATTAAAATCTGGGAACTATTAGCCGGCCTGGGAATTTTTCTATTTGGCATCATGCTGTTGGAGGAGTCTGTCAAAAATCTATCTGGTCGATCATTCAAACAGTTTATCCGCAAGTATACTAATAGCCGTATAAAATCAATTTTTAGTGGAGCCTTCGCCACCGCAGTACTCCAAAGTAGTTCGGCTGTATCGCTTATTGTGTTGGCTTTTTCTAGTGCCGGAGTACTGGGACTGGAAAGTGCCATCGGTGTTATTATCGGCAGTAATGTAGGTACTACCCTTACCAGTTGGATTGTTGCCACCATTGGTTTTAAAGTAAATATCGAATCGCTGGCGTTACCCTTTATTGGTATTGGTGGTTTGGGACTTATCTTCTTTGGAAAATCAACCCGCGCCACAAATGTTAGCAAACTGCTGGTTGGATTTGGATTTCTTTTCATGGGGCTTGACTACATGAAGAACGGCATGAATACGTTCGCTACGAGTTTCGATTTACAAAGCTTCTCCGGATCAT
This sequence comes from uncultured Chryseolinea sp., assembly GCA_964397805.1. Lineage (GTDB taxonomy): Bacteria > Bacteroidota > Bacteroidia > Cytophagales > Cyclobacteriaceae > Chryseolinea. Next base: position 1,625 of record CAYNKN010000311.1, read on the forward strand.
CCGTCTTCTTTTTTATACTTATTGGTTTTGCGTTTACAGCTATTGTGCAGTCGAGCTCGGCTACGATGGCTATTGCGTTAAGTTTACTCCACGCAGGTATTATTACATTTCACGATGCGGCAGCTATGGTTATTGGTATTAACCTAGGCACAACGGTAACGGTAATGTTAGGAACACTCGGAGGACAAGTAGTAAAAAAGCGAGTTGCCTATAGTCACCTCATCTTTAATGTGGTTACGAGTGTGTTCATGCTTCTTACTTTACCGTGGTCGTTAAAGTTGATTACCATTACATTTTATTTGGGTGAGGATCCGATTATTGCTTTAGCGGTATTTCATACCTTATTCAACGTAATGGGTGTGTTACTTTTCTTTCCCTTTATAAAATCGTTTGCTCAATTGGTGAAGCGGCTTACACCAGAAAAGAAAAATACGCTGGCACGTTACATTACAACCTTTAGTACCGAAGCACCAGAAGCGGCCATCGCTGCATTCCATCAAGAAACACAGCGCCTTCTTTTTATGGTTTTAAATTATACACTTCGAAGCATGCGTGTTAAAAAAAGCATGGCTAAAATACCTGCCGATGGAAGTATGGATGAGCAAGCAAAAAAAACGCTACCGCTGGTTTATGAAGAATTAAAACAGCTAGAGATTGAACTCTATACCTATACAGCGCGTATCCAAACACAACCATTAAGGCACGAAGATGCTACAATGCTCAATCACTATTTGATTGCCGTAAAAAATACCATGAGTGTGGCTAAAATTATGAAAGATAATCTCCACCACTTGGAAGAATTAGAACAAGCCGATAATGAATTGATGAAAAAACTTTTCGAAACGTTACAACACTACTGGATAACATTAACCTCATCCATCGTTAGCTTAGTTCAGCATTCACGCACAGCAGCTGATATCGCAACGTTACATAACCTATCCAAGCGAATAGAAGAAAACACCTCCCAACTTACGCACACCATAACACACGGTATTGAGCAGAAACAATTTACACCCGCAGAAGTACTCCACCCATTAGCCGCGAACCGTGCATACATGTTGGGTGCCGAACTGATGATACATGCTGTAAAAGATTTGATGTTTACGTTATATGAAATGGAAGTGTACGATCATTTAGAAGAAAGCACTGCTTCAAGCGAATCTTCCTAAGCAATCATAAAAAAAAGCTACTTGGTAAAACATTAATTTTATATCGAATGAAAAAATTTATCAAAATACTTTCTGTATCACTATTCATCTTGTTAACTATCTGTTTAACCTTTGTGGGAATAACCTTTCCACCTGTATTAGGCGGTATGGCTGCAAAAACAATTTGCTCGTGCGTATTGGCCAACGGTAGAACCATAGAAAGTGTACGCGCAAAAGAATTACAAGTGTTTCCGGGACTATCGCAGTTAGCCATTCAAATCAATGAGGCTGATTCATCTGTTACCGCTTCATTTTTATGGCATACCAGCGAAGCAATTTATCGAAAAGGCTTAGGGTGTACGTTGTTAGCTGAGCAAACTAAAGAAGAAGTAAAAACTCAGCGCATAAACTTACCGAATCCACCCGCTATAAATCAGGATACGGTGATGTGGCCGATGGGAAATAAACTAACAGATACAATTCTGGCTGGAGTTGATTATGCAGCGGTGAATCAAGCCGTGCAACAAGCGTTTGTTGATCGTCTTCCAGATCAGCCAATTCATACACACGGTGTTGTCGTGGTGTATAACGGTGAGATTATTAGCGAACAATATGCTGACGGATTTACGTATCAGTCGCGCATGATGGGCTGGTCGATGAACAAAAGTATTACCAACGCACTCATTGGCATTTTAGTAAACGAAGGTAAGCTTGATATCTATAAACCAGCGCCTATTGAAGAATGGAAAAATGATGAGCGAAAAACAATTACGCTGCATCACCTGCTACAGGCAAGCAGTGGTTTAGCATGGACTGAATCCTACTTTAATCCCGTAGCCGATTTTCATCAAATGTTTATCCATCGCGATGATAAAGCAGGATATGCGATCAATCAAAAATTAGCTAACGAACCCGGTACACATTTTCAATACTCTAGCGGAACAACCAACATTCTCTCCTACATCATTCGGAAAACGGTAGACGATAATGACTATTACCGATTTCCATATGAAAAGCTTTTTTATAAAACAGGCATGTTTACCGCACTGCTAGAACCTGATGCTTCGGGTACGTTTGTCGGATCATCGTATTGTTATGCTTCGGCTCGCGACTGGGCACGTTTTGGATTGTTGTATTTGCAAGATGGAGTTTGGAATAAGGAGCGCATATTGCCCGAGGGTTGGGTAGCCTACTCGACCACACCGGCACCCGCTGCACCGCAGGGAAAGTATGGTGCGCAATGGTGGCTTAATGCCGGTTCGACTGGCAATCCAACGGATCGTTACTATCCGGAACTTCCTACTGATGCCTATTGGGCAGATGGTTTTGAAGAACAATTTGTGATGATAATCCCTTCTAAAAATTTGGTGATCGTACGGTTAGGTGTTACGCATAATCAACACTTTAGTATGGTTGATTTGGTTAAAGGAATTTTAGCTGCCTTGCCTACTTAATGATAAACTATGTACAACTATAAATGCATGTATTCTTTAGTACAGAAACCACGAAGGGCACAAAGAT
>CAYNKN010000312.1:0-4251 GCA_964397805.1 uncultured Chryseolinea sp.
GGGCAGCTCTACAAAATGGAACGCCATCAGGTAGATAAAAAAGCCAAGGAACTCCTTCATGTTTTTGAACTAGGAAATCAACTCGATATGCGCATGACTACCTTTTCTAAAGGCATGCGACAAAAAGTATTACTCATTGCAGGTATGATCCACAATCCATCTATTTTATTTCTAGACGAACCGCTCTCAGGTTTAGATGCCAATGCCGTTATTCTGGTAAAAGAAATTCTAACGCAACTTAAGCGTAGTGGAAAAACCATTTTTTATAGCTCACATATTATGGAAGTGGTAGAGAAAATTTCCGATCGGATTATGATTATCAACAAAGGAGAAATGATTGCCAACGGAACTTTTGCAGAATTAAACGAACAAGCCAATAGTTCGCTCGAAAAAATATTTACCGAACTAACCGGCAACAAAGCACACGAAACAACGGCTGGTCAATTCATTCAAATTCTAGAAAATTAATTTATACCAGCAGTATACTTCTATGAATAAATTTCTACTTGCGTTTTTAGATCTCTTTCGATTTATGTTTCTTCGGTTGGGCATCGACTACGCTCAACTACGCGCCATTGTAGAAATAAAACTCACAATGGACAACAGACGCCAAATCATTTCTTACAATCAAAAAAATAAAAAAGATCCCGGAAACACGTTTCTCATCAGCTTAGCATTTTATGCGCTCTTTGGCATGTTCGTATCGTATGCCATGTATAGTATACCTTCCTTTGTACTTTCCATGGTCGTATTTTTTAGCTACATCATGGTAATGGTGGTAATGACCTTAATTACTGATTTCTCTTCCATTTTATTAGATACCAGCGACAACACCATTATCTTACCCAGACCAGTGGATAGTCGAACTCTATTTGCCGCACGACTCATCCACATTTTGTTGTACCTCAGCCAAATAACACTAGGCCTATCGTTGGCACCTACTATCGTGGTCTTCTTATTGTATAAAGGTGTTGTACTTACCTTCTTTCTTATCGGTATTATACTCGCTGTGTTTTGCGCTTTATTTATAACCAATGCCTTCTACTTATTGATCATGCAATTTTTCAATGAAGAGAAATTGAAAAACATCATCAACTATTTTCAAATTTTCATGGCTGTATTTATTATGGGTGGCTACCAAATATTACCACGCATGATGGAGCGAATCGACATGGCCAATTTCACATTCGAAATTAAGCTCTGGTATTACTTACTCCCACCGGCTTGGATGGCAGGCATGATGGAAGCCATTCATCTCAACCGCTTTGATACACCGCATATAATTCTTATTGCATTGGCGCTTAGCGTTCCCGTTGCAGGAACGTATCTCGTGAACAAATACCTCACGCCCATCTTTAGTAAAAAGTTAGGATCCCTTGGCGGGGAAACTCAACGCAAGGAGAAGGCGAAAACGGAAAAACATTCCTTACTAGAAAACTTCAGTACGTGGATAACCTCGACACCCTGCGAGCGTGGTGCTTACAATCTCATCTACAAAATTTTAGGTCGCGATAGAAAAATAAAACTGAAAATTTATCCAGCTTTTGGCTACGTACTTATTTTCGGTTTCATCTTTTTACTACGCGGTCGCGAAGACCTCGCTACTACCTGGGCCAACCTTCCCAACACACAATACCACTTGGTATTACTGTACCTTACATTTATGGTCATACAAGTGGCCTTGTATGAAATCCCCTACTCCGATGATTTTAAAGCCAGCTGGATTTATTTTTCAGCGCCTATAAACACGCCCGGAGAAATTCTTTCAGGAACATTAAAAGCCATCTTTATAAAATTATTTTTGCCCGCCTTTATGCTCATTAGCTTGTTTGTCATAGTGGTGTGGGGCGCAAGCGGACTCGATGATATCGCCTTCGGAATTTTGAATAACTACCTCATGTTACTCTTGCTGGCTGCAATTAGCAAACGTCAACTGCCGCTATCTATGGCACCTAATGTGCGTGGGCAGGCAGGGAATTTAATGCGCGGTATACTTATTTTTATGTTGATCGGTATACTTGGCGCTGGTCATTACCTGTTAACGCAGTTTTCGTATTCGTTTATACTACTGGCCCTTATACCACTACAGCTAGGCGCCATTTACTTCTTACAGCGTGCGTATAAAAAAACTTCGTGGCGCGAAATCAGTCTTTAAACCGAAGCTTAAAAAATAGTAAGGTAGACGCCAACATTAGCGTAAGTAAGTTGGCAGCAATAACGGGAATATCATGTTGCAAAAATCCGTAAGCTAACCATAGGGCTACACCCAGACAAAAAAGCGAGAACATCCCTAACGACAGATCTTTTGCTGACCTACTCTTCCAGGTTTTAATTACCTGAGGAAGAAAAGCAATGGTGGTTAACATTCCGGCTGTAAGGCCTAATAACTGAATGGTGTTCATGGAATTAATTTTTCTTTCGTTGTTTCATTTCGTGCTGCCGCATGGGCATGCCATCAATAAGTGCAAAGATAGTACGTGCAGACTGAGGTTTTTGTTCGATGTACTTTTCTCCGCCATCTTTACCCACTAAAACGATTGCGAAACTTTTTGCATGAATTTTATAGTGGCTAAATAACGATTTAGTTGAAGCGCTGTACCAAATCTCTTTCACCACTAAATCGCGTTCGCGCATACCAACACTATCGATGGCCAATAAACGCTGCTGCTCGGCTACAAGATCGCGAGTAGCCTCACTTCCAAAAATCAATAACTGTCGAACAGGTTTGGGTTGTTGTTCCAGACTTACCAAAAGAAAAACAAGTGAAAAAGTATATAGCGACATCATACAAAAGCGGTGTTAGTTCATAGTTCTAACAGCACCCGTTTTAACTTGTTTTATATTCCATTATCAAACCATTACTTTACCACCTGTTTTAACGGCCTTATAAATAGCCTCAATTACTTTGGCATCGCGCAAACCTTCTTCGCCTGGTACGCGTGATTCTTTATTGGCTAACACACAACTAGCAAAATCTTCTAGTTGAAGTTGTTGATGATTAACATGGGGAAAATTCAACTCACCTTTGCTGGTGCGTCCGGCAATTGGCCCATAACCAAAAGCAGGGCGCAATTCTAAGGAACCATCTTCAGCAGCAATGTATAAACGCTCTACATGCGTTGCATAAGAAGTCATGCAGTTCGCCACAATACCACTGGGAAATTCCATCTGCCACAGAATTGTTTCATCCACATCTTTAAATTTAACGTGATCCGTTTTATACTCCTGTGCCGTAACCGAAACGGGCTCCTCGCCTGTAGCATAACGTGCACCTTGAATAGCATAAACACCTACATCCATCATGGCTCCACCTCCGGCTAAGGTTTTATTCAATCGCCATTGTGTGGGGTCACCAATTTTAAAACCCATCGAGCTCTCTACAATTTTTACTGTTCCAAAAACCTTTTGCTGGCCAACACGCATTGCCTCTTGCGTATAAGGTTCAAAATGTAATCGATATCCAATCGACAACTTTACTCCGGCTTGTTTACACGCAGCTATCATTTCTTCGCATTCCCGAACCGATACGGCCATGGGCTTTTCACAAATAACATGCTTACCGGCTTTAGCAGCACGTATAACAAACTCGTGATGCATGCTATTGGGTAATACCACATAAACAATATCGATGTCTTTATTTTCTGCTATTCGATCGAATGTCTGGTAGTTATAAAAGTTTTTCTCCGGGACTTTAAATTGCTTCTTCCATTTATCAATCTTGGAAGGTGTTCCGGTAACGGCACCTGCGAGGTAACAATTGGATGTAAGTTGCAATGCCGTAGCCAACTTATGTTCGCTGTAGTAACCCAACCCAACTAAGGCCACACCTAATTTCTTTTGAGGTATTGTTGGGGAATTACTACGAGCGCTGATGGAAGGCAGGGAGAGTATGGAAGTTCCTGCTGATATTTTTGTTAGAAATGATCGTCTGGAATAGTTCATAATTTCTTGGTATTAATTCAGAGAGGGAAGTTAGTACTTTTTGAAGGAAGATGTGCTCTTAAATTTAGTTGAGTTGTAGCGCATGGCGACAAACCAAGATCATTATCACGGTAAATATTCCTAACCAACAACTAAAAATTAACAGCATCGTATTTACAGCAGCAGAAATTTAACACTTACCTTTCGCGGCACATTACTCACTACCTTCTTGAAAAAGGATTTACTCATGGCCTATGTGGCCTTAGCAGCCATCTGTTTAATTTGGGGCACTACCTATTTAGCGCTACGCATTGCCGTACTTCATTTTCC
>CAYNKN010000313.1:0-3922 GCA_964397805.1 uncultured Chryseolinea sp.
TATTCGGACTAAGATCAAACACTTTAGAGGTACAATAGCGTTTGGCACCGGAAGCTAACTCTGCATCATCATACATGCTAAAATCTTCATCTTCTATGTTTGTTGAGTCAGACTCTTGTGCCCACGTGTTAATTATCACCATACTTGTTAGTACAAGTATTCCTGCTATTTTTCTAAATTGATCCATCCGGTTCATTTTTATTTCTTCAGAATCACCCGCTTCCAAACATCCGTCCGACCGAAAAGCGAAACGCCAATATAGCCGCGTACTTCGAGTGTGTTTTCGTCTGTCATGGTAATAGTACACGAGTACGTGCTACCACTTTCAGGATCATAAATGGTTCCGTCTTTCCAAGTTTTACTTCCTTTGTATTCAAACTTTTGAAGCATACTATAACCGAGTAATGGCTTAGTGCGCAATTTTTCATCGGGATTATTTTTATCCAGTTTAGGTTTTCCGTTTTCATCTTTCGGTTCGCGTAACCACACAATGCGACCGTTAAAAACTTCTCCTGCTTTATCAATTTTTATGCGGGCCTTTCCGTTGCCAGATTCCCACACACCTACAATAGCATCGGCTTCTGTTTGTGAAAAGGCAGATGCACTAATACATACCATTACGGTTAATATGCTGATTAATTTCATAAATTCTTTGGTTTAGTGCGCGTTTAAAAATACTAATTTAAACGAAATCCATACCCATTATTGTGCCGATTTAGATACCAAGTAGCTTTTTATTCTTTGCCTCACATTTTAAATCTATCGCTAGTGAAAGTAATTAAGTAGAATAAAGTGTAACCAGAAAGAGAAATGTTCTGTACAAAAAATGAGTGATCATAAAAATGAGTGTTGTTAAAATGGTGAATAGTCCAGTTAACCAGAGGTTGTCTTTATACACAGCTTTTAGCGAAAGGAAAGTATAAAGCAATACAATTATGCCGAGTATAAAACCCAAAGGTATAGGAAGATTAAAAATCTTTATAGCCAACCAACCTATGCCAGGAAGTAAGAGTATAAGCAATAATATAAAGCAGAAGAAGTAGAGCGAATAAATAAAATGATACGCGAAGTACATTTTCTTTTTGACGTAGAGTAACGAAAGTAGAAAAGCCATGGCCGGAACATTAACGATTACTAATGAGCTTGATAGCTTAGATGTGTGGGTTTTATAAATTTTAGCGTACTCTTCAAAAGATAGATCTTCTTTTTGAAGTTTTTTATCGACCATGGCGCGAGCCATTTTTCTATGGTGATCTTGATTTAATTGATCGGCCAAACTCAAATTTAAATCACTAAGGGGAGTGAAAAAGAAATAGACTAAGTTGATGAGCAGGAACACCGAGATAGGGGGCATCCAGCGCTTTCGTTTACCGGCAATGTAATCGGCTACCAGTCTACCAGGTTTTGATATTAACACCCACAGGTTTTTGAAGAGGTTGTTTTCTAAGTAGAAAACGGAACTGAAAAATTGCTGGACAAAAAAGATAAAAGTGTGTTCGTTGGCTTCAATTTTTTTCTGCCCACATTGATAGCAAAATTTTCCTTTTAATTCGACTCCACAATTTAAACATGCAGTCGATGTGTTTTCATCCATCATACTCGATCTTCAATGACTATTTTAAACTTTATAAGAGATAGTATTTTTATACAAGTTAAAGATTTAAGTCAAGCCTCACTAACCGGTTTTGGTAGTTAATACATCGAGTTATCCAGTCCTAAATTTAGGAGAATATTTCAATAGAGTTTTGAACTGGCAAGTTTAAAAGGCTTGAAATCGTAGAATTTAAAAGTTTTGTTCTTTTAAATTGACTTCAGGGGAGTAGGCGTTAGTTACCCACAAAATTTTGGTATTCTTAAAATATAGTCCATCTACTGTGATTTTTTTCCCCTTCTTACACTAATGGGCTGTAGCTTAAGTTTGGATGGATAAGAAAAGTCGATTTAGTCATGTTATTAAAATGAATCATGGACTGATTTATAAGGTATCTACACTTTACACAAATAGTGCAGAGGATAGAGAAGGCCTGTATCAGGAAATTGTCTTTCAGCTTTGGAAATCTTTTGACTCGTTTAATGAGTTATCTAAATTAAGTACGTGGATGTATCGGGTAGCGATGAACACTGCGATCTATAATCTAAAGAGTAGCAAAAAACAAATAGACACTATACCCATTGATACCGAAACAGAGTGGTTTGCTGATGTAACGGATAAGCACGAAGAAGAAAGATTAAAATTACTGTATCAGCATATCCAACAATTGAACCTGCTGGAACGAGGCATCATCTTACTTTATTTAGAAGGGAAAAGCCATCAGGAAATGGCTGAAATAATTGGCATAACAACGAGTAATGTAGGCACTAGAATCTCGAGGATCAAAGAAAGATTAAAATTAAAAATCATTAAAGAAAAGTAATCATGGAACTTGAAGAGATGAAACACACCTGGCAAGAAATGAGTAAGCGATTAGAAAATCAAGAGGCTACTACCACTCGTCTTCTTGAGAAACTGACAAACGAAAAGTATCATTCTAAAATAAATAGAATTGGATATTCAGAATACATAGGCACCATTATTTGCTATATAGGAGCCGCCTACTTAATAATAAATTTTGTAAAATTAGCGGATGTAAGCATGCAGGTATTTGCATTGATTTCTATACTATTACTTTTTATTCTACCTATTATTTCACTTCAATCTGTGCGTGCCATAAAGGGTGTAAAAGTTACTTCAAAAAACTACTTAGAAACTATCCATGATTTTGGAAGGAGAAAAGTTAGGTTTCAAAAACTACAAAAACTGAATATCTCATTAGGTTTATTTCTGATGCTGGTGGCTGTTCCAGTTCTATCAGCGATACAAGGCAAAGACATTAGTACAATACCTTACTTTTGGACGTTGATTTTTCCTATTTCAGTTGCTTTCTTTTTGGTATTTGCTTTTTGGGTGATAAGTTCATACAACAAACTATTAACTAAAACCGAAAAAATGATTTCTGATATTAATAAGTAAACGACAAAGAGTATTTTTTTTATAAGTATTCGGATAGTACTAAAACCAAAACATGAAATTTAGAATCTTTAAGAAAACAGTTTGGGTAATACTCTTCTTGTTCATTATGATGAATATGATAGCATTCTTTCATGCTTATAAGTTTACTCATTTCTCTACAGATACTATTTCAAAAACAAAGGATCCTACAAAGCTAACTACGCGACAGAAGTTTACTCTTCCCATCAGAGTCACTCGCAGAGGACTCTGATGCGTCTTACCAATGTGCAGGGAACTACAAGTATTGTGGAGAGAAAATACTGTTGATAATGTGCGTTATAAATTGGAATTTTTAGATGGTATTAACTTAATGTTGCGTTACCTGAATTACTTAGTTTAGTAACCTCAGAGTCCTCTGCGAGTGACTCTGAGGAGGAGAGATTAATAAAATTCAAAGAAAAGAAATAAACCCAGCGCCCAACAATATGTAATTGCAGGGCCGATTTGATTTGCGACTTGAATGCTAAGTGCCTTTTCTTATCTTCACCTTAGGGGACGGGAATGCAGCGATTAAGTCGGCACTGCAATTATACAAACCGTTGTGTGACATTTTTATATGAGAGTATTACAACTTATTAAAATTCTGACAGTAAGTCTACCTGGACAATTCTTGATCGCACAAGATATTCAGTGGGATGAAAGAGAATTCATTAAAAAAAATACTACTTCGTTTGATAAGTCAATTGAGGATATTTCAATTAGTGATTTCAAGAAATTAAATTTCAGTGACAATATAAAGGTCTTTGGGATCGGTGAAGCAAATCATGGGACAAGAGAATTTCAAATTTTGAAACTGAAACTAGCAGAATATTTAATTCATGAAAGAGAACTGAATACGATAATGCTTGAGTTTCCTTACTCACAAGGATTACT
>CAYNKN010000313.1:3932-4248 GCA_964397805.1 uncultured Chryseolinea sp.
CAGACTTCATTGATTTCATTGACTCAATAAAAAAATTAAATGAAATGCGAGATGAGAAGGATAAAATCAATTTTCTTGGCGGTGACATCTTCGGCAAACCTACAGCGATAAAATTACTCAAAGAATATTTTAATAAAGTAGACCCACCGCAACAAACAACGTTCGCCAAGTTTCAAGAAATAGAAGCCAAGACATACTTAAGAGCATCTGAACAAGATAAAAATATATTTGCGCGCTTATCAAAAAAAGTCAGTAAGATTTTAGATAGGAACAGGGAAGAATACATCCGAAAAAGCTCCGAAAGTGAATATAATAA
>CAYNKN010000314.1:0-4246 GCA_964397805.1 uncultured Chryseolinea sp.
AAGAGGGATATCATGTAAGTACTTGATGTATGATTGTTTGATGATGATTTCTTTATGTATAAAAAAGGTAAAGATTCCATTTCTTTAAACGTTTCATAAAGTAACACCCTTCAAGACTATCTAATTACTCCACATTTATTTGGCAAAGCATTTAATGAACAAAAGAATGTTGCTTGTAATAACACACTCCCCATTGTTTTCCTCGACTTTGCAGTAGGTTATTATAAATCCAATTAAATAGAGTACCTTTGCGCCACGCCAGAAATCTTTGGTGAAACAATCTTCTACTGGAAACCTTGCAAGGGGCAAGCCCAAGACTAAAATTGAGGATCGGATCAGCAAGGTTTTAAAAATCCGCGTATTAAATTATTAGTAAGGGAACCTTGTCTCCAGACAACCACACTGCTGTGTGGTTACATCAGGCAGTGCTCCTGCAAATTTTTAACAAAAAAAATATGAAATCTTTTGAATCCTTGGGACTTTCCAAGGGATTAGTAGAATCCGTACTTCAAATCGGCTTCGAAGTTCCAACACCTATTCAGGAAAAAGCAATTCCCGTATTATTAAGTGGCAGCCGCGACTTTGTAGGACTTGCGCAAACCGGAACTGGTAAAACTGCAGCCTTTGGTTTACCCTTATTAGAACTTGTTGACGACATCAGTCGTGATACGCAAGCGCTTGTTTTAGCACCAACACGTGAACTCGGTTTACAAATTGCCAGCGACTTAGAGAATTTCTCTGAGAAATTAAAGAAACTAAACATTGTTGCTGTATACGGTGGCTCTAGTATTACAGAGCAAATCAGAAAAGTAAAAAAGGGTGCACAAATTATTGTCGCTACACCCGGACGTCTAATTGATTTAATTGATCGCAAAGCCATCAACCTAAGCACCATTAAATATGTAGTTTTAGATGAGGCCGATGAAATGCTAAACATGGGCTTTAAAGAAGACCTTGATAAAATTTTATCGTTTACTCCAGCTACCAAAAACACGTGGTTGTTTTCAGCTACCATGCCTCGTGAAGTTCGTTCGATCATGAAAAATTACATGACCGATCCATTTGAACTAACCGTAGGTGAGCAGAATACCGGTAATGTTAATATTGAACATAACTATGTTGTTGTTCAGGATAAAGACAAGTACCAGGCATTAAAACGCATTTTAGATTTCAATCCAGATATTTTTGGATTAATCTTTTGCCGTACGCGTATTGATACGCAACGCATAGCAGAAATGCTTATGAAAGATGGGTATAATGCAGATGCCTTACACGGAGATCTTACACAGCAACAACGCGATAGAGTAATGATTAAATTCCGTAATCGCTCACTACAGATTTTAGTAGCAACCGATGTAGCGGCTCGCGGTATTGATGTGGAAGACATTACACACGTTATTCATTTGAATATACCGGATGAAATGGAATTCTATACACACCGTAGTGGTCGCACGGCTCGTGCAGGCAAAAAAGGAGTATCCATTGCCATGATTAATAAGCGTGAACTCGGTAAAGTAAAACAAATTGAGCGCACACTAAAATCACCGATCAAACGAATGATGGTACCCGCTGGTGCAGAAGTTTGTCAGAAACAATTACTGGCCTTAATGCACAAAGTGCGCGAAGTAAAAGTGAACTCCGAAGAAATCGAAGCCTTTTTACCTGCTGTATTTGAAGAATTAGAAGGGTTAACAAAACAAGAGCTTATTAAACGATTTGCTTCTATTGAATTTAACCGCTTCTTAGATTACTACCGCAATGCGCCAGACCTTAATCAGGATGACCGCAGAGTAGAAGGAGATGGTGACCGTTATGCTTCTAGCACTGGCAGTCGCTTCTTTATTAATTTAGGTAAAATGGATAGCCTTGAACGTGATGAAATGATCGCGTTTATTGATAAGATAACAAATGTTGGTAAAAAGAATATTAGCAAAGTTGAACTGAAGGGAGCGTATTCGTTCTTTGAAGTTGAAAAAGAACATGCTGAATCCATCATTCAAGGCTTTATAAAAGTTGAATACCAAGGTCGCCAAGTTCGGGTAGAAATGACAGAAAATAGAGGAGGCTCTGGTGGAAACCGCGAACGTGCAGGAAGAGGCTTTAGAGGTCGTAGCTCTACTGGGAAGACTTTCGAAAAGCGTCCTCGTTTTGGCGATCAGAAAAGAAAGCGCTATTAATTAATAGGGTGCAGCATCTTTTGGCATTTTTAGCGATACTTACTATACTTGCATCCCTTTTAACAAAAGGTTTTCGAGGTGTAGCGCAGCCCGGTTAGCGCACCACGTTAGGGACGTGGGGGTCGGATGTTCGAATCATCTCACCTCGACAAATCCATCACAAAAAAGCTTCTACAGGTTATGCTGTAGAAGCTTTTTTTATTTGCCTACACTTTGTACTACCAATAAACAACTATTGCTTTAATGCCTTTGCTTGTACTAACTCTTTAGTGTAAAGCTCAATTACCTATTTCAACTATACGGACTTCACCCTTGGTATTGAAAATTTTTAGTTGTGAAACATCTTTGGGTATAATAACCTGCTTGAAGACCATTGAGAACTATGCTTGCCAACAAATTTTTTATAACCTTCGAAAAAAAAGGATAATTTAATCCTGGCTAAGAAATATCGACATCGCGCAAAACTGTATCCTCGATAGAAGTTGCATTACTTTTCGCACTGAAAGTATAGGGAAATACCAATCTAAACAAACTTCCTTTTGTCCATTCGGATTCTACCGCAATTGATCCATCAATTTTTTCTAAGGCGTTCGCCACAATATATAACCCTAAACCAGAGCCCTTATTCTTACTTTGTGTAACAAAAAACATATCGAAGATACGATCCTTAAACTCCTCCTTAATTCCAATTCCATTATCACTGACTTCAATAACCGTATTGTTTTGCGATTTAAAGATAGCAATCTTTATAAACTGGCGTTCCTTACTTGGATCGTGATATTTTACTGCATTCGAGATTAAGTTGTTGAGAATAATGCGCAATCGAATTTCATCACCTTCAAATTTTTCTAAGCTAATACTTCTTTCAAAAGAAATGGTGTTTGCGCCTATCATGAATTTATGATTCGAAATAACTTGATCGATTAACTCATGCGAATGAATGAGTACTTTTTGCGTATCCAGTCGTTTACTTTTTGAAAAGTCGATTATATCACGAAGAAATAAATCCTGTCGATCTAATATTTCCTTCATCATTTCCACGTATCGCTCCACCTCTATCGGATTATTTTCAGCGCGAAGAATAGTCACTAACCCTTTTAGCGAACTAATGGGCGCGCGTAAATCGTGCGATGCGCTATAGACAAACTTATCGAGTTCTTGATTGCTAATTTTTAAGTTAACATTCTGAATAACTAACCGCTTTACCAACCCATACATGGTAAAAATGGTTGTTGCTAACATGATGAGAATAACCACGAAGTTGAAGAAAAAAAGGTACTTCTCGGCTCTTCGCCCGGCCTCACCCAACGTGTACGAGAAATCCAATTGCTGGATAGTCAATTTATTATTTAAATCAGCAATCTGTTGTAGATAAAACTTCATCTCGCTGGCTGATATTTCATGGTTGCGCTTAGCGGCAAAAATTTGTTCAGCCAACTTATCCAATTTCAATATTAATGTATCTGCCTGATGCCACGAGTAGTATGCCCGTTGCATAAAAGGTAAATCAATAAAATTTTTAAATAACCAGATTAGATTTCCCACATCATCCGGATGGTTATTACCTTGTAGTAAATGAGTGGCAGTAATGTCATCAGGTTCATTATTTTCCATGGAAACTCTGGCAAGCCCATCACCTTTAGGTATAGCAATAGCGTCTTTAAACAACTTGATTTTTAGTGTATCGGAAGTGTACACAAATGCTGTAAGATGTCTGGCCGCATCTTTTTGACCTTTTGAATACATAGACTCACCATGAATATATGCGCGGATAGAAGCATTGACCTTAATCGTAAAAAAATTTACCGAAACTAAAATAGTAGAGGCTACCAATAAGAATAGAATGGAAAACAACAGGCTTCCCCGTAACTGACTCAAGGTACTGCTTAGAATTTTATCCATAGTTACCGGCTTAAATTATTTCTTCAAACAAAAGCCTCTGACATACCAATGATGCTATATTAACAACCGAAGATAAGCAAGAAATAGCTAATCCATCAACCTATTTCAACGCAAACCTGGTACGCCCACTTTTTGGCTTACACACCCAATAAACGACTAGTCGATAG
>CAYNKN010000315.1:0-4243 GCA_964397805.1 uncultured Chryseolinea sp.
AAAATTAAAAGACTTCGCCCTTGCCACTAAAGCCGTTATTCTCTCCATGCACGACTCCGAAGAATATGTACTCGAAGCGCTCGATGCCGGAGCATTTGGCTACTTATTAAAAGATACCGACAAAACCGAATTTATTCGAGCCCTTAAACAAGTACATACCGGAAACAAATATTTTAGCGGAGCCGTATCCAATGCGCTAACCAACCGATTACAAAATACTACCACTACCGGTAAGGCTACTGCTCCAAAAGAAGATCCATACCAACTTACCAAGCGCGAAAAAGAAATTCTTCGCATGGTCATTGATGGTACGCATAACAAAGAAATTGCCGAAGCTTTTGGTAAAAGCTTACGCACCATTGAAACACATCGGTTTAACATTATGAAAAAATTAGGTGTCAACAACGCCATCGATATGGTAAATAAAACGGTAAAAGAAAACCTCGTATAATTTTACATTAAGCTAATCAGCCGTCTTTAGTAAAAAACAGATAACCATTTTTAGGGCGTGCCCCTACGTGCCTCGGGTCGGGCTATCCGTTGCAAGTCCTCGTTCGTACCTCACTGCGGGCTTTCCACTTCTATCCCTCACGCAATTCGTACACAAAAGCTAAAGCTGTTATAGTCATTCATTTCTTCAATGGATTGTTAAGTATGCAGCCTGCTCATACATCCTACATCAACATCAGCACCAATACATGTACTTAATAAACTAGGCACAATACTAAGTCTACGCCAAAAAATTGCACAGTCATTTACCGTAATCGCAAACGATTTATACGTACAATTTCAAAATAAATGAAATTTTATTACGTATTTATACGTATTTATTGATGATAATACTTAGTTTTATTACGTAATTAATACGTAATATGATGAGCAAATCAATAACCACTAAACAGGAAGCACCATCAACGTATTGGATTTTAAAACGATAACCCTGCGAAGCCCATTTGAAAAAAACACCAATAACCTACGTGATAAAAAATACCAATCTCCAAACATGACAATCTCACCAGGTGATGTTGTCAAAAAAAATCCCCTCTCGGAACTACGAATTCCTTAAGGGGACAAAAATTAGTTGTTACACTAACGATTAAAACTATGAACAAAAAAAATTACATCCCACTTTTACTGTTGCTTTTTTATGTTTGCCTCCCTCAACTAAGCACTGCACAATTAAGTATATCCGCACAGCTGCGAACACGCTCCGAACTTCGCGATGGGCAGGGAACGCCATCACAACAAGATACGGTACCTGCCTTCTTTACCTCACAACGAACACGATTAACACTTGGTTATACAGGGCATCGGTTTAAGCTTTCAACATCGTTGCAAGATGTACGCGTATGGGGTCAAGATGCATCTACTATTAATAGAAATACCTCGGTGGCCAATAATGGACTTATGTTTCATGAAGCTTGGGCAGAAATTAGTTTGATCGATACTGGTAAAGTAATTAAAAACTTTAGTTTAAAAATTGGACGGCAAGAGTTAGTGTACGATGATGTTCGTCTACTCGGAAACTTGGATTGGCTTCAACAAGCGCGCAGACACGATGCCGCTGTTTTAAAGTTTGATCATCACGGCTGGACAGCCCACATGGGTGCCGCTTTTAATCAAAATGCCGAACGGAAATCAAATACCCTCTACAACGGAATACCTACTGGCTACGCTGCGGGTACCAACGGAATAGGCGCACTCTATAAATCCATGCAGTTTTTATATGTAGCCAAGAAACTTACCATAGGCAATGCCTCCTTTCTATTCTTTAAAGACGACTTCAGCAAATTTAACTTCGCTCCTACCGATATTCAACAAACAACACCAATTTACCAACGCGATTCCTGGAGCCGCATAACACTTGGTGCAAATGTAGTTGGTACCGCCTTTCGAAAACTAAGCTTCACGACTAGTGCGTTTTATCAAGGTGGTCAGTATAGAGAAGGCACTTCATTAAATGAATATTTAATTTCTTTTTCAACAAGTTATGCCGCCACACGCAAGTTTAGTGTAGGCCCTGGTGTTGATCTTACCTCAGGTAATAATGGAAGCGATCCCACTAAACGCTTTCAACGTTTTGACCCGCTCTATGGTACTCCTCATAAATTTTGGGGTTATATGGATTACTTCTATGTAGCAGATGGATTTGGATCGAATGGCTTACTGAACATGTATGTAAGGTCTAAGTATAAAGTAAAAGACAACTTTATACTATCGTTAGATATTCATCGCTTCGCACTTCCAAATGCCATTGTTGGTGAGAACGGAACCACACTGGATAAAACACTGGGTACAGAAATTGATTTTGTTTTTAATTACACGCCTACTAAAGTTATTTCTATTGAAGGTGGATACGCCTCTATGTTTTCTACCAATACGATGCTCGCTGCACGCGTAAAGAATGTAGCCCAAGCCGATACATTTTCGAATTGGGCGTACATCATGATTGGTATTAAACCTGAATTCATTTTCAACTAAATCATTTAAACAACATACTATGCAATTCAATAAAAATATACTTCATAAACTAGCCACTAAAATTGCGCTGTCCATATTATTCGTGGTTGCTGTAGCAGCCACACCCATAGAAAAATCAACACACACTTCAGTAAGTAGTAAGGAGCCCATCCGCATCGGGTTTATACCCCTTACCGATTGTGCGCCTATTGTTATGGCTAAAGAACTTGGTTTATTTGAAAAATATGGTGTGAACGTAGTGGTTACCAAAGAATCATCATGGGCCAACGTACGCGATAAAATTTTAACAGGCGAGCTAGATGGCGCGCATTGTTTATTCAGCATGCCCTTTTCGGTATATACTGGTGTTGGTGGCAAAGCCGGATCTGAAATGCGCATTGCAATGGTGCTGAGCAACAACGGTCAGGCTATTACTCTGTCAAAAGAATTTTGTGGTAAAGTAGGTTTTCGGCAAACACAAAAAATAGCACCCGTAGTAGCTGCTAAACTTAAAGCCGAAAAAGAAGTAACCTTCGCGATGACATTTCCCGGTGGTACGCATGATATCTGGTTACGCTATTGGCTTGCTGCTGCAGGTGTCAGTCAAAAAACAGCCAGGATAATTACTATACCTCCACCACAAATGGTGGCCAATATGAAAGTTGGAAACATGGATGGCTTTTCTGTTGGCGAACCTTGGAATGGTGTTGCAGTTAAACAAGGTGTAGGCTTTACAGAAATATCTTCCCAAGATATCTGGAAACATCATCCAGAAAAAGCCCTTGTTGTTAATAAACAATTTAGCGAAACACGCACCGAAGATCTGAAAAATGTGATGAAGGCTATCATGGAAGCCTGCGCATGGTTAGACAATCGGGCAAACAGAAAGAAAGCCGCTGAAGTTATTGGAAAACCAGCTTATGTAAATGCTCCTGCCGATGTGATTGAAGCCCGACTCATGGGTGATTACAATTTAGGGTGCAATCAAGGTACAGAAATATACACCGATAACTATATGCGTTTTCATCGTGGTGGTGAAACCAATTTTCCGCGAAAGTCACACGCTATTTGGTTTATGGCGCAATTCGTACGCTTTGACTATTTAAAGACAGCCCCACAGTATACCACCATTGCCAACCGAATTATTTTACAAGAATTATACAACGAGGTGGCTACTAGCATGAAGATAAAGATTCCATCGGATGACATGAAACCTTTTACCATAGACTTAGACAAAGCCAACTTCGACCCAACAAATCCTGCAGCCTACTTAACGAAAGTAAAAACTCTAAATCCATAACCATGCAAGTATCCAACGCCATTACTACCGCTTGGCCAAATGAAAGTAAATCATCATCTACCATCGGCCTTTTAAAATCTATTTTTCAACATATTCGAACCTTAGGCATAACACTCGGCTTTAGTTTGTTAGGCTTTACACTACTCCTACTCATTTGGCAACTCGTGAGTGTAGTCACGAACGATGAGCTACCAGCACCCCTGCCTACACTAGCTGTTTTTTGGGAATTAGTAAGCGACCCGTTTTACGATTACGGACCAAACGATAAAGGCATCGGATTACAACTCTTCAGTTCACTGAGTAGGGTGTTCTTAGGTTTTATGCTAGGCTCATTAATCGCTATTCCCATTGGTGTGCTTATGGGTGCTAATTCATTTTGCCGAAGAGTATTTTATCCGATCGTTCAAATTTTAAAACCTGTTTCACCCTTAGCGTGGTTTCCGATAGGGTTAGTTGCCTTTCAATCGGCTAGCACAGCAACTG
>CAYNKN010000316.1:0-4237 GCA_964397805.1 uncultured Chryseolinea sp.
AGGGTTAGGGTTGATGGTTTGTTCGCCCAGAGCTGTTGAAGAAGCAAAATTGAACAGCGAACGAAATCATTACAATAGCTTCATCTTTATGAATGAGATGATGCAGAATTGGCAAACACCTTTTACGCCCAACGTATTGGGTATTTATTTGTTGATGCGCGTTTTGAAAAACTCACCCACCATAAAAGAAACTCACCAAAAAATTTTAGCGCGTGCAGAACGATGGAGGTTATTTTTCGAGGAACAGAAATTTACGATGCTGGTTTCTTCCGATCGCGCACGCTCACACACCGTGTTGGTATTACAAGGTGAGCCTGAATTTATTTTAGCATTGAAACGTAAGGCGAAGAAGGCTGGATTTATAGTGGGCGATGGGTACGGCTCTTTAAAATCAACTACCTTTCGCGTTGCTAACTTTCCGGCTTTAAAGGACAAGGAAGTAAATTCCTTGATGAAATTTTTGAAGAACTACTAAACGTTCAAAGTAAGTATAGAACTTACTTTGAACGTAGTGTAACGATTAGCTTGCAACGTCAGCGGAAAAGTCACGGGCTAATACAGTGGCCAACGATGTAGGTTTTTGACCAGTAAGTTTTTCAATATCGTTGGTAATATAATTTACATGATGGTTGGCAATAAGCGAGTAGACGGCAATCATGTAGGAAGCAACAAAATCTGGGGCACCTGCTGTTTTTAAGGTGTTGATGTATTCTTCGGAAGTTGGGTTAGGGTAGATAATTTTTTTAGTAAGTACTTTACTTAATTCCTCAGCGGCATCAAAATAAGATAGTAACGCTGGGCCAGTAAGTGTGTAAGTTTTTTTATCGTGACCATCCGTAGTTAAAACAGTAGCCGCAACCCGACCAACATCTTCGGCATCCACAAAACCAACTTTTCCATCTCCGGCTACGGTATAGGTTATGCCATGTTTAGTAATGTTTTCGAACTCGTAGTTTTTGAAATTTTGAGCAAAGAAGGAGGGCTTTAGAATAGTATAATTGAATCCTTTTTTATCTAATTCAGCTTCAAGTTGAGAATGAAAGGGCAGTTCAGGCAATAGCTCTAATCCCATGGCTGAAATGTATACTACGCGCAATATTTTCTTTTCGTGTAGGTATTCAATAAAGGGTTTAAGTAAGTTCACAACGCCCGTGTTCAGCGGTGGGGCAAGTAAGAATACCCGATCAACATCTTGTGTTGCAGCCTGAAAGGTTTCAGGTTTTTCGAAGTCAAACTCAACAACAGGCACCTGGCCTATTTTGGTAAAAGCCTTTGCTTGATTTCGAACGGCTGCAACAAATGGAGTTTGAGTTGTTTGTAAACTTTTAATGAGAGATTTTCCTAACGTGCCTGTAGCACCAGTTACTAAGATTTTTTTAGACATTGTTCGCTTGTTTTAGTTTAATAGTTACTTTTAATAACTCAAAGCTAAACAGTAACCTATGGGCAGAAAAGAAGGCACCCTTACCTCACCAAGTTACCTGGATGTAACTCTTGCTGAGACTAAAGCAATTAGCCAGGAAAAAAATTTGAAAAATATTTTTGAAAAAGCGAATAGTACACGAAAGGGATTTTGTCCGATGCGCGATGTCGTAGCACGAATAAGTGATAAGTGGAGTATGCTGACTATCTACGCCTTGGGGGGTTATGGTAAAATGCGCTTTAACGAATTGAAACATAAAATTGGCGACATCTCGCAGCGTATGCTAACTGTTACGTTACGGAATTTGGAAGCAGATGGCATTGTAACCCGAAAGATTTATCCGGAGGTGCCACCACGCGTAGAGTATACGCTTACACCCTTAGGTATTAGTTTAATGGAGCAAATTATTATTCTGGGAAATTGGGCAAATGAACATGGTGGTGCTATTCTTAAAAGTAGAAATAAGTATGATGCTAAATAGAAATTTAGTTTACATAAATAATTAGTGGTTTGTAAATTTTAGATAGCAAGCTTAACTAAAAAAGTAGCGCTGTAAACTATTACAACGCCACCATAAAATAATCTGTTAGCTATACACTTGAAGCTTGGCGATACCAATTAATTTTTCGGGAGAAGTACATGAGCGCGCCAACAACGATGAAGAGCCCGATACTACCAATAAGTAGAGAATAATCTTGTTGTAAAATGATTACGAAAATGAACGTATAAAATACACTGAGTAACAATGCAAAAAGTATACTGAGTTGCAAGCGTTGTAAAAATGTTGCAGCATATAAACTAATGAGCAATGTTGTTGCAGCAGAAGCAACAATGTAGGAGGTGTTGTATCCAAAGTGTTCGGAGAGACTAAGTAGTAAGGTATAATAGATAATGAGTGCGGCACCAATAAGAATATATTGAAACGGATGGATTCTAATTTTTTGGGTGATCTCAACTAAAAACAGCGCGATAAACGTAAGCAGGATAATTAGCTGGCCATACTTTGCTGTGCGCATACTTTTCTGATATTGATCGACCGGTATTAATAATTTTATTCCAAACTCGGCACCGGTTAATGTTTGCTCCTTATCTTTCCATTGTTGCGAAAAGGGTCTGTTAAAATGGAGTACCTGCCATTGCGCTTTAAAGCCATCGGCTGTTAACTCACGATTTTCCGGAAGGAATTCACCATCGTAACTAGGGTCACTCCATGGGCCAGAAAGTTCTACACGAGTTGTTTTACCAACGGGCACAAAGTCAAGCCGCTTACTTCCTTTTATATTCAAACTAATGTTTGCTGTTCCATTAAATTGTGTTTCGTTTTCCCAGTTTAATTTAGCGAGAATACCTTTACTGGAGTATTCGTATTGCACCTTGTCTTCTCCATATTCTTGCACGATTTCTTTACCATAGTTCTTAGCAGAAATACCTATGTTGTTAGTTGGTTCGGTTGGTAATGCCTTGCCGCCAATCGTAAATATCGGATTGTCACTAATACCGCGCTGATCGGTTATTCCCATTACCATGTGTGCTTCTTTCCAAAGTACCAGATCATTCGCAATACCAAGTGATTCAAAGTCGGGTTTTGTAAAGGTAGAT
The DNA here is from genome assembly GCA_964397805.1 of uncultured Chryseolinea sp. GTDB lineage: Bacteria > Bacteroidota > Bacteroidia > Cytophagales > Cyclobacteriaceae > Chryseolinea. The sequence goes on from CAYNKN010000316.1 coordinate 3,023, forward strand.
TTTAGAGTAAGTGCCGATCGATAAACAACCGCATCAAAAATTCCACGATGTAAAATTTCCGGATCAACAGTTCCATTAATGGTTAAGTTTTCGGGTAAGAAGAAGGCTTTCTCGATATGCTCACGTATTTCAATCCCTTCTTTTCCACGATCAATAACTTCTTGCTTTCGATAGGGAATGACCAATACCGGCCCCGTTAGCGTCTGACTTTTCGACCATTTACCGGTTACTTCATTCATTACGGCATCAGCCCGATATTGTCGCTCGTGAATAAGGTCTTCAATCCACGATGCGGGAATAAGAAGAATGAGCACTAAAAATCCGATGGATACGAGTTTTACCATAATGGATTCCTGTATCCACAAATTGAGGCGTTCAAAAATGTTAAGTGTTGGTTGAGGGAGTGTTTCCATAGTTAAATTGTTTTTAAAAGTACTTTTATATTCAAAGTGTTTGGGTAAAAAAATTATCGCTTTTGTTGTTTAATTACAGCTTCGAGAGCGTCTACATGTTTTTGAAATGCCTGGCGACCTTTCTCCGTCATTTTATAGCGGGTGTTTGGTTTTCGATCAATAAACGTTTTAGATATGGCAATGTATTTTTCCTTTTCTAAGGCTTTAATGTGCGAGGCCAAGTTGCCATCCGTTATGTTTAAGAGTTCTTTTAGTGTAGTAAAATCGTGTAGGTCGTGCGTTATCAATACCGACATGATCTGTAATCTCACCCGGTGTTCTAAAACCTTGTCCAATTGTTCAAACGGGTTTTTCACCGGTCGTATTTTTTATAGAGAATAGCTCCGTATATAATGTGTAACACACCAAACCCCAGTGCCCAAAAAATTAGACCATAGCCGGGTAGGAGGGTAGCAATAAGTCCAAGGAGTATTTCAGAAAAACCGAGGTATCGAACTTCATCAAAAGTATTGGCGCTTCCATGAATTAAGGCCAATCCATAAAAGAGTAGGCAAGCAGGTGCAGCGAGCCCATAGTGGCCGGTGTGAAGAATAGCTAAAATAAACAAACCACCTGCAACCAATGGAATGAGCATATTCATCAAAAGTTTTTTGCTCGTGGAGTTCCACAAACGGATACCTACTCGATTAGCTTTTTGATGGCTAAGCCAAATACCCGTGGCTAATGAGGCTACTAAAACAATGGCAGCGATACCCAGCAGTTTAGGTAATACCGTTGGCGCTTGTATGGAATAGATGCGATA
>CAYNKN010000317.1:0-4175 GCA_964397805.1 uncultured Chryseolinea sp.
AGAAATCAAAAAGAAAATCATGCATAAATAAACCAGCTTTCTCATGTATTCAGCAGTAAAAGACAAATTAAACCAAAACGGAAACTACAGATTGTCACAAAAGTAAGTAAAAATATCAATTGCGAACATCTAAGCCCCAGTTGAGCTTTTGCCGAAGTGTCTTAAAGTAGTGCTGACCTTCTAATTGAATTAAATTTGCTTGAAAATCAGCTTTAACTATTTTTAATTCGATTCCAGAATCGACAGAGGCAATTCGCGAATCAAGTGAAACTAAAAACCGTTTGCTTCGTCCTTCTACCCGAAAAGTAATCTCTGAATCATCCGATACAATAATGGGACGTACGGTTAAATTATGTGGACTTACTGGGGTGATTACAAAGTTACCCGAGCGGGGAAAAATTAATGGGCCACCACAGCTAAGGGAGTAGCCTGTGGATCCTGTAGGTGTAGAAACGATAATGCCATCTGCCCAATAAGAATTTAAAAACTCGCCATTAATGTAGGTATGAATGGTAATCATGGAGGAGGTGTCCTTTTTTACCACGGTAAAGTCATTGAGCGCAAAATTTAATTTACCAAAGATATCTTTAGACGTTTCTAGTCTTAGCAACGCCCGTTTGTCAAGAGTGTAATCGCCAGCCAGTACATTTGCTAGCGCGAATTCCATTTCTTCCTTGCTTATAGTTGCCAAAAAACCAAGTCGACCGGTATTGATCCCTAAAATTGGAATAGCCGATTTTCCAACATGTGTTACCGATTCCAGCAAAGTACCATCTCCACCAATACTGATTAAAATATCTGTGTTGCGAAGAGCATCGCCCGGTTTGTAGGTTTTGAGTTTTGCCTTTTTTAAGGTAGGCGTTTTAAGACAATCATGAAAGGGAGCAGATACCCGAAGATCAACTTTGTGTTGAGAAAGAATTTCAAAAATGCGATCAATAAATGGAGCTGACTGACGGTTGAACTCTTTGCCGTGAACAGCTATTTTCATGGTTTTTGTTGCGTTTATGGCTATGCTTAAAATAAAGATAGTAAAGATAGAGGCGCGGGCGCATGAAACAAATTTTAAGGATTATGTCAGATGTCTAAATAGCGCAGTAAAAGATCAATGCGATCTTGCTCGCCCGTAATCTGTTTTGTTTCCTGGTATCGTCCAATAACCCGGTAACCAAACCGCTCTAACGTAGCCACTATACGCGACATATCTTTTTGATTGATCTTTATTGTGAGTCTTATTTTGCCTGCATCGAGTGGATCTTCTTTAACAATACTGCTTAATATTTTAGCATGATTCTCTTCAATCAACCGACTAATTTCTGCCAGCGAGTAATCAACCAATCTCATTGAAAGCACCAGTATTCCTCCTGGCATTTGCACGGCAGCAGTCTGCGCAAATGACGTGAGGGTATCTTGTACGGTAATAATACCCATATATTGAAGCTCTTCGCTAAGCACGGCCACCACTTGAAGTTTATGATCGGCAGCTACTTTGAGGATATCGTAAAAGTGTGTGTTGGGATGCACATAACAAAGTTGACCAATTAGGTCAAAATCACGCACACGCTTTTCAATATCATTGGTTTCCAGAATGATTTCTTCAGAAATAAAACCTAACAGCTTTCCCTCCTCTTCCACAGGCATGTAATTGCAACGAAATTCCTCCATCCACACAATAGCTTTGTGAGCATCGTCACTTCCCTTAAGCGGGGGTATCATGTGGTTTATTAGTTCCTCTGCAATCATTACCGATGTTGTTTACATGTAATCGTTCAATGGGCAGGCGAAAACCCGTAACTAGTTAACCAAAAAATCGGCAACGAGTTCATTGAATTTTTCAGGATGCTCCATCATAGGGGCGTGCGAACACTGATCAATGAATTTTAATGTCGAATTTGGTATCAATCGGTTAAACTCATGCGCAACCATGGGTGGCGTAATGGTGTCATTTAATCCCCAAACCAATAATGTTGGAATAGTAATGTTAGGTATTTCGCTGGCCATGTTGTTGCGTTGTGCCGACTTAGCAATGGCCACAATACGTAAGCATTTAGGAATACTGTTAGTAATGTCAAAAACCTCGTCTATAAGTTCTTTTGTCGCTACGTTGGGATCATAAAAGGTATAAGATACACGCTCTCGAATGTATTCATAATTACCTCGTTTGGGGTATGATCCACCCATAGAATCTTCAAACAACCCAGAGCTTCCGGTTAAAATAAGCTTGGTAACTTTTTCTGCGTTTTTTAAGGTATATAACAGTCCAATATGACCACCCAGACTATTGCCCATTAAAACCATCTTTTCAATATTCTTGGCGGCTACAAAATCTTCTAGAAATTTCCGAAGCCCTTCTAACCCAGCCTCACGAATAGGCATTTCGTAAATGGGAAGCATTGGAATAATTACTCGGTAGTTTTTTGAGAAACGATTAACAACACCTTCCCAATTGCTAAGTGCACCAAACAAACCGTGCAATAAAAGAAACACCGGTCCTTGCCCTTCATCTACATAACGAAACCCTTTATCTTCTTTAACAACTATGGTCATATTCACATTTATGGCGATAAGTAAGGAAAAAAATTAATGAGAATGAAAAAAATCAAAAATTAGCCAATCAAAAAACGTCTTTGAAAACAGGCAGAAAACTCCCTAAGCGCTGAGCAATTGTAGGTGCTAATTTGGCTAGGCTATGAAAGACGGTAGAGTCTTCTACCCAATGATTTGACAAGTGAAGTTTTAAAGAATCGACAATCCAAATAAGAATACTAATCATAAAAGCCGTTTTAAAAGCTCCTAGTAGCGCTCCCAATACTTGGCCACTTCCACCTAAAAAAGAATTATCAAAAGAAGCTTTTATAAGCCTACCAAGTAAATTAACGAGTACGATAATAATTATAAAAACCACTAAAAAAGCTACGTAGGGTAGCACCTTCTCATCGATATGGAACTCATCGTGCAACGCGATCATAGCTTCACCCATTAGTTTAAATCCACCCAGCATGCCCAGTATAATTGCCAGAACAGAAAAAAAGCTAATAATTAGTCCTTCTTTAAACCCTGTATAGGCACCGATAAGAATAGAAAGTATTAATAAGATGTCGATGAAGTTCAAGCAAGGAGTTTTTTAACGAGATCGGCAATAACTTTTCCATCGGCTTGGCCAGCCAATAATTTTGTGGCATTTCCCATTACCTTGCCCATATCTTGCGGCCCCGAGGCGCCCACTTGTTCAATCACTTTTTTTATGGCTTCGGTTACTTCTGCTTCCGAAAGTTGCTTGGGTAAATAACGACTGATAATCTCTAATTGTAACAACTCATTATCTGCTAAGTCGCTCCTACCTTGTTGTTGAAATATTTCTGCCGACTCTTTTCGTTGCTTAGCAGCCTTCATCAGTATTTTGCTTTCAACATCGGTGGTAAGATCGCCAGCCCCACCCTTTTCCGTTTCGGCTAATAAGATCATCGATTTTATGCTGCGCAATGAATCAAGCTCTTCCTTATTTTTGGCAAGCATAGCCTTCTTAATATCGGCATCAATTTGTTGTTTTAAACTCATATAATCTTTTGGTTAGTCGTAATTTCGAAACGAATTTAACGGGTCTTCTTTTCACACGAATTCAACTTTCATGATATGACCAGACTTAGCGTCAATATTAATAAAATTGCCACACTCAGAAACGCCCGAGGGGGAAATAATCCCGATGTTGTAAACGTAGCGATAGATTGCGAACGATTTGGTGCACAAGGAATAACCGTACACCCCAGACCAGATGAACGACATATTCGCTATACCGATGCCGTTGCGCTCAAAGAAATTGTAAAAACAGAGTTTAACATTGAGGGCTATCCCGACAAACGTTACCTTGAACTAATTGAGAAAACGAGACCAGCTCAAGCCACGTTGGTGCCCGATCCTCCCGATGCCATAACCTCGAATGCCGGATGGAATACGATAGAGAAAAAGCAGTTTCTTCAGGATACGATAGCTGAAATTAAATCTATGGGTGTTCGGGTTTCTATTTTTGTGGATCCTTCACCAAAGATGGCCGAAGGCGCTGCGTTAATTGGTGCCGACAGAATAGAACTCTATACAGAACCGTATGCACGCGAGTTTTTGGTGAACAAAGAAGTTGCGGTAAAGCCATATGTAGAAACCGCTCGAATAGCACACGA
>CAYNKN010000318.1:0-4173 GCA_964397805.1 uncultured Chryseolinea sp.
GGCGGTAGTACATGCGGTTGATGTGCCACGGTAAAATACCATAGGCCATTAGTGTATCTACAGAATACTTTTTCACGGCCTCTTCCCAATAGCGAGGCATGGTATAAAGCGCACTATCGCCATAGTGATCAATATCGATATAATGCCGAGGTGCTTCTTCGGGCATAGAAAAGCGTCTGCGATCAGGGTTAACAGCAGCCTCAGCCAGATAGTGAATATTCTTTTTATAAAAACCGATCATCTCCGGAGGCAGTGTAAACACCGCTAATCGGTTAATGCGCTTGTGCGCAAAGAAACCCCACCCAGAGAGTAATACAGCAATACACAAAAGTGTACAAACACGTAGAATAACCATTCTTATAAATTTTTAAGACAACGGAACCGCTAGCAAAATACACCAAAATTGCCTTTTTATGCGATTTGAGACCTTATAATGGCCTCATTGAATTTAATTGTTTATGAAGCAAATCAGAAAAATTTGAGCTTTTTAGGAATTGATTGCAATCCATCGTTGCATTTACGGCAAATACCTATACCTTTGCAGTCCTTATTTTTAGAGAAGATATGGCAAACCATAAATCAGCAGAAAAAAGAATACGCGCTAACGAGACCAAACGTCTTAGAAACCGCTACCAAGCCAAAACTACACGTACATTCATCAAGAAATTGAGAACTACAGCGGTAAAATCAGAGGCCGAAACCCTGTTAAAGGAAGTTTCTGGTATGATTGATAAACTAGCTAAGAAGAACGTAATCCATTGGAAGAAAGCCGCTAACCAAAAGTCGAAATTGACTAAATTGGTTAACAAAATCGCTTAAGACTTTTTTCTTCGCAGTCATAAAAAAACCCTGCCACTGGTGGGGTTTTTCATTTTAAGCAAGCTCGGTTATCTTAGCGCCCATACCGTTAACTGTTATGCACCATGGATACGCCCGAGAAACCCCTAAACATTAAAAACTGGGCTCCCGAAGACCGCCCACGCGAAAAACTAATTCTAAAAGGAAAAGGCGCACTCTCCGATGCTGAACTCATCGGTATTCTTCTAGGCTCCGGCACAACTACCTTAAGCGCAGTAGACCTCGCCAAAAAAGTACTGCAAAGTGCCCAGAATAATCTTCACGAATTGGCAAGACTCACCGTAAAAGATCTCATTAAAATTAAAGGTATTGGCGAGGCAAAGGCTATTACAATTGTGGCTGCCTTAGAATTGGGCAGAAGGCGAAAGGATATCGAATCGGAAGAAAAACCTAAAATTACATCTTCGAAAGATGCATATGACGTACTGAAAGCAGACCTGCTGGATATTCCATACGAAGCCTTTTGGGTCATCTTATTAAATCGGGCAAATAGAGTGACTCATAAGTACCAAATTAGTCAGGGAGGTGTTTCTGGTACGGTGGCCGATCCCAAAATTATTTTTAAACGAGCCCTTGAAGAATTAGCCTCAGGAATTATTGTAGCGCACAACCACCCATCGGGTAACCTCATGGCCAGTCAGGCTGATATTGACCTTACTCGAAAATTAAAAGAAGGAGGCCGCTTATTAGAAATACAAGTTCTTGATCACTTAATCGTTGCCGGCCAGAAATATTATAGTTTTGCAGACGAAGGTTTAATTTAATTGCATTCTCTAAAATTTTTTGAATACTAAATCGCTACGAAGTGAAAACCAAAAACATTGTCGTGCTTATGGTTATTGTTGTAATACTCATCAGCATTTTCTACTCGTTTACTGGTAGTCAGGATCAAGCCGCATACATCGCTGAAATCAAAAAAGAGCGCGAAGAGAAAGATCGCTTTATGCGTACATCAGCAGAATCCCCCTTTAAAGGAATCGAAGAGAAATTCAATGGACTATCATACTACCCACCCGACAGCCGCTATCGTATCACAGCAAACCTAACGCTAATCCAAAATAAAAAGGCCGTAGTGTTAGGTACGAACGATGGCAAAGAACAACGTTATATAGAATACGCTTACGCTGAATTCGACTTAGATGGATACCACAACAAGCTATTGATATTAGAAGTAATGGACATGGGGCCCTTTCGGGGAAAACTCTTTCTAGCTTTTGGCGATGAGACCAGCGCAGTAGAGACGTATGGAGCCGGTCGGTATTTAGATGTCACTAAAGTACCGGGTAGTAATACCATCACATTAGATTTCAATAAAGCATACAACCCGTACTGCGCTTATGTCGAGAAATTTTCTTGTCCACTGCCCCCTGCAGAAAACTTGTTAAATGTCGCACTGCGGGCTGGCGAAAAGATTTATCCGTAATCCTATCAATTTGCTACATCAAGTTTAGCCGAATACACCAAAAGCGGTTATTTTTGAGGGTTTAGTTTATACCTACTCGGCTACTATACTGCCCTATCAGGTATTCTATTGCTTACTACTTATTATGACAATCTCGTACAACTGGCTTTCAGATTATATAGACCTTCCGGAATCACCAGAAGAAATTGCACATGTGCTTACAGGAACAGGCCTTGAGGTTGAAAGTGTAACGCTGCATGAAACTGTAAAGGGTGGGTTATCGGGTTTAGTTATTGGCGAAGTACTTACCTGTACCAAACATCCCAATGCCGATAAACTTTCCGTTACTACGGTTGATGTTGGCGCTGCCAACCCATTACCTATTGTATGCGGAGCTGCTAATGTTGCTGCAGGCCAAAAAGTTGTTGTGGCCTTACCCGGCACTACACTTTACCCGGCAAAGGGCGATTCTTTTACCATTAAAAGTGCGAAGATCAGAGGTGAGCAATCAGAAGGAATGATTTGTGCCGAAGATGAAATTGGATTAGGCGAGAGCCATGATGGTATCATTGTACTAACTACTACCGCTGCCAACGGCACCCCTGCCGCTACATACTTTAACATTCAAACAGATTATCAAATTGAAATAGGGCTTACCCCTAACCGAGCCGATGCGGCTTCCCACTTGGGTGTAGCGCGCGATATTAAAGCAGTTAAAGACAGAGTTATAAATTGGCCAAGTGTCGAGCATTTTGCGGTTGATAATCAGGAATTAAGTATAGCCGTAGAAGTAAAAAATCCAGAAGCATGCATTCGATACTCAGCCGTTACCTTAACCGGTGTAACGGTAGGCGAATCGCCCGACTGGTTAAAAAACAAACTACTCGCCATTGGCCTTACACCCATCAATAGTGTTGTCGATATCACCAATTTTATTTGTCATGAAATGGGGCAACCCCTTCATGCATTTGATGCCGCTAAAATAACCAGTAACACAGTGCAGGTAAAAACACTACCTATTGGTACGCCATTTACAACACTCGATAATAAGTCGCGAAAGCTACAGGCAAACGACCTGATGATTTGCAACGCAGAAGAACCTATGTGTATCGCGGGTGTATTTGGCGGTCTGTCGTCTGGAGTAACGCAGCAAACAACAACTATTTTTTTAGAGAGCGCCTGTTTCTCGCCAGACTATATTCGAAAAACATCGATGCATCATCAACTAAAAACAGATGCTTCGTTTCGGTTTGAGCGTGGCACAGATCCTAATCTTACGGTGTATGCACTAAAACGTGCGGCTCTACTCATAAAAGAAATTGCCGGTGGCACAATCGCTTCTGATATCCTTGATTACTATCCAACCCCAGTTCAAAACAGAACAATCGAAGTAAAGGATAAGAACGTAAACCGACTAATTGGTAAAGTACTTTCTCGTGACCTGGTGTTTCCTATTCTGGAGCGGCTGGATGTTACCATTCTTAACAAGCAAGATGATCGCTATACAGTATCTGTGCCACCCTATCGGGTTGATGTAACTCAAGAAGCCGATGTAGTGGAGGAAATATTACGCATCTACGGCTTCAATAATATAGAACTATCTGATACAGCGCGTACCGATTACTTATCAGAATTCCCGGTAAAAGATATCGATAAGTATAAACGCACCATTGGCGAATTATTAACCGGAAATGGATTCTTCGAAATCTGGACTAACTCTCTTACCAACCAAGCCTATCAACAAAAGCATAACCTGCAGTTTAATGGTGAGCCGGTAACGATACTGAATAAATTGAGTGAGGAACAAGGAATACTTCGACAAACCATGCTCTTTACCGGCTTGGAAGTATGTGCTTACAACATTAACCGAAAGCAAAAAGACCTGAAGCTCTATGAGTTTGGTAAAATTTATT
>CAYNKN010000319.1:0-457 GCA_964397805.1 uncultured Chryseolinea sp.
GATCGGGAAAGGCAGTATCAGAAAGTGAACGATCCTTGTTTAGGTAAATGTAATCTACATTCCAGGTATCGAACGGTCCAGAGAGTCTTCCGAAGTTCCGAAAACGAAATTGAAATTGATCATGAAAGTAAGCCTCACCAAAAACTTGTAGAATGGTATCGTAAAAAACTGTTTTGTCGAATGATAGTTTGGGCACAATCGTGCAAACGGGCACCCATGCTTGCTGATCGTTTTTAAATTCTACCCGTAAAAAATCGTTGGCATCCGGAGGTTCACCATTACCTCCCCATTGATAGAAAAAACTTAAGTAAACGGTGTTCCGCTCAGGCAACGGTACTGTGGTAAGGTCAATGGGTCGTGATGTAAGTTCATCGCGAAATCCATTTTCTATAATTTGATCGGAGTATGGCAACCCATCAGCACCAATTCCATCAAAGGTAGCAACATGGATAGTTGG
>CAYNKN010000319.1:467-4164 GCA_964397805.1 uncultured Chryseolinea sp.
GCCCATTCCATCATTGACCCAAATAGATTCACTGTTTTCCCATAAGGTATCAATCGGAACATTCGATTTAGGATTCCCTTTCTCATTAACTGGTGTGAAGGAGAAGTCATCCCAAAAGGGCAGGTTTAGTGGTGTTGATTTCGTGCGCGCACCTTCTTGAATACGCGTTGGTTGAATTGCATTATAAGTTCGCGGATGAGGATATAATCTTAGCTGTGCATTAACGGTTGGTATAATCGATACGCAAAATATGCAGAGCCAACATAACCTTGCGCTAAGGCAGTTGCTTTGCTTAGGTTTTATGTATAACAAAATGGTGCGGATGTTCGTCATTAATCGTCTTCGTAATCTGGATCCTCTTCTTCTGTATCCGGAACAAGGGTGCCGGGTAATCCAATCCACAAATCAACGATGTCTCCTACGCGCATATTTTCTTTTGGTGCAGGCTTTTGTTTCAATACGATCATTTTTTCAGGATCGCCTGCATCGCCAACGGGGGTAACTTTGCCGAGGTTAAGGTTACTTCCAAAAATTATTACTTTGGCGTCTTCTAATGACAAATCAAGAACATCTACACCGCCCTCAACTTCTTTATTTCCGCCATCCATCACTACTAAGTCGATCGTTGATCCTTTTGGTATTCGTTCGCCCGGTTGAATTACCTGACCTTGAAACTTCATTTCCTTAACAATATTAAAAGGACCCGCTACTAGCTCAATGTTTCCACGTTTTAATTCATTACTTCGTAAAACGGCATCGGCATTTACTACCGATCCGTCAATTAAATCTGGAATGGGAACAGTGGGTGGCTTTAAGCGATTAATTGAAACAAAAATTTTTCTCCCTTCCTTAACTTTAGAGCCAGCATGCGGATATTGGCGCAAGACCGTAAGGGGAGGGTAGTTGGCATTGTAAGAAGAATCGTTCACTTCAAATCGAAGTGTTCGTTTACCCAATTCGTTTTCTAACTGACTAATGAGCAGTCCTTCAATATTGGGAACCGTTATACTTTGCAGATGATTTGTTTTACGGGGTAAGTATGCAAAAAAATATAGAAGTGAAAGAACAATAATGAGGATAACCATCACCAGTAAATGCGTTAGCAATCCGCCTAAGGTTTTTGTTTTAATAGAGAAGAAGTTAAGCTTCATTTGAAAAGTATTCAGTAGTGCAAATATAAAACTATCAGAATTTAAGTGCCGACTGATAATCGCGTGCAATGCGTTGTGAACGATCGTAACGTTCTTGTGCCAGATTAAGGAGTGTTGAGATAAGATCTGTAAAACTAATACCTTGCTCTTTCCACATCATGGGGTACATACTCGAGTTTGTAAAACCGGGTATCGTATTGATTTCGTTAATATAAATTTTTCCGTTATCGGCTAAGAATAAATCAATACGCGCGAAGTCTTCTCCATGCAATGCCTGAAAAGCTTTTACCGACACCTTCTTAATTTTTTCGATGATGCTTTTAGGAAGCTCAGCTGGTACTTTTATCTCCACCGCAGTAGGGTCTACATACTTGGCATCAAACGTATAAAAATCATATTTCTTATTAATAATAATTTCGCCCGGGTTCGAAGCTTTTGGTGGATAGTTTCCAAGTATAGCACACTCTATTTCACGACCGGTAATAAAATTCTCGGCAATTAATTCATCATCATAGGTAAATGCTTCTGCCACCGCTTTAGTGAAGCTCGCCTCATCGGTTACTTTGGTAACGCCAACAGATGAACCCAAGCTGGCCGATTTAATGATAAAAGGAAGTCCTAATTTTTGACTGAGTTCCGTAAAGTGAATATGCTCTTTTTCACTAAAATGAAAAGTGAGAAAATCGGTTACGGGTAATTTGGCTTCTTTAAGTAGGCGCTTGGCTACAATCTTGTTCATGCCCATAGCAGAACCCAAAACACCTGTACCTACCATCGGAATATCCATGGCTTTAATGAGCCCTTGAATGCTGCCATCTTCGCCATCGGTTCCGTGCAATACAGGAAAGATCATATCTACCTTAAACCTATCGCCACTGGAAAGTATGAGGAAACCCGGGTTTACCGCATCGAGCATAAGACCCAACGCCTTACCTTGTTCGATATCTTTACTTACACCACTTGTTAGAAACCACTGTCCGTTTTTACTGATGCCAATAGCTTGAGGTTCAAAGTGATCTTTATCAATAAATTCAAAAATGTTGCGAGCGGAGTTAACCGAAACTGCATGTTCTACAGACCGACCACCGTATAAGATGGCTATCTTCTTCTTCTTCGTCATTCAACTTGTTTTTTCAGGTGCCGAAAGATAATGAAATGGCTATAAAGAGTACTATACTTCCTTTAGCCTGCATTAATCGCACTTACTCTACTACAATAAATCTTTTTACAAAAACAGCATTCGAGGTTTTAGCTCGAAGTAGGTAAAGCCCGGCAGGCCGATCGTAAAGTGCTAATGGAAAAGTTTGGTTTAAGACATTGATTAATGACTCTTGAGATACGATTTTACCTTGTGCATCGATGAGTTCCAACGTTACTGGTTGCCTATTGTTTAAGTTAAAGAGAATGGAAACCTGATCTCGTTTAGCCGGGTTGGGGTAGACTGAAAAGCCTTCACTAATCGCTGCTTGTAAGGGATTATCTGATAGGAAGAATTCAATATTGTCTAGATAAAGATTGTTACCATTGGCATTTGTAACTACAAAGGCAATGCGTACAAATTGGTTGCCCAACAGGTTGTCGTCTGGTTCTGATAAGCTTACTGATCTTCTAACCCAATCGGTTGAGGTAGTAGGACTCCAACTAGCTGCGGATACTTTTCCATTTGCCAACGTTGCTGCACCAGTATTAAATAATACTTTGTCGAAGGTTTCACCACAATCTGATGAAGCCAAAATGCGTAACCCTTCTTGTTTTCCATCGCGCAAAGCATACGCAATATCAAAAAACATACGTGCCTGTGAGACTGTCCGCAAATCGAGTATGGGGCTAACGAACCATGCCTCATCGCCCAAAACGAAATTATTAAAAGCATTAAAGTAAAGCGCCTTGGTGGAGTGGATAGTGGTATACTGCCAAGGCATGCCTCCACTAGGGTTAATTATTGTCCATCGATTATCGGGAGGGTTTTCAAAGGTTTCCCGAAAGGGTAGTATATCAGTTTGATTGTTGACAACAATTACTTTTTGTCCGAAGTTATTATCTGGATTTAAATCGGTTAAACCATTGGGTTCAACGAGCTCTACCAGTAAAGTACTTTCACCTTCTGCTAAAGAAATGGCTGGAAGCACAGCTTCTACAAATGCTCCACTGGCCATATTTAGACCTGTAAAGGTTGCCGTAAGTATGGAGCCATAGTTTATTCTATAGTTTACCTTAAAGGATGTAATAGTTTCATTACCAGAATTTTGTATTAGTAAAACTGGCGAGGGACTATCATTACAAGTCACGGGCGAGGGTGCTACAATATCGCGCAGTGCCAAATCAATCGAAACTGGCGTGGGGTCATTTAATCCGGGTGAAGTAAGGAGGGTAGCACGCCTTGGACTATTCAATAGTACAGTAGTCATTCGAGCTACTTGTCCTTGCGTGAATAGGTTCATGCACACATCATCGGTGTAGTCCAGGTAGTTTTGAAACATGGTGGTAACTGAGCATGATGTGCGCGGATGAGTCGGGCAATTAAACGTGGAAAACTCTTGATCGGG
>CAYNKN010000320.1:0-4155 GCA_964397805.1 uncultured Chryseolinea sp.
TACTGTGGCGCGTATCTAGTTTGATCTTATCATATAGCGTCATAATTAGTTTGGAATCACCTTCTACCAGTTGAATAAACTTGGTATCGGAGTACAAAAGCACACCCGTAATTGCTAATGACGGATTATTTTTTTTGCACGATACTAAAATCTTTTCGATTTCTTCTTGCGTGCAGGTTGATTTACGGTTACTAACATAGACTAATTGAGCCAGCATAAATTTTACGTTTACAAATTAATTTGATTTTTAAATCTTACTACTCAGCACTAAGGGAAAGTTCGTGCCATGAATTTTTGTGAATTAATTTCTTTTGGGAGGGGGACTTTTCAAAAAAGTTAAACATCAAAAATTGTAAAATGTTTAACCATTAAGAAAATAATTTTCGATTGATGATTGCTTTACATCTATTAAAAATTTTTTGAAAATATTCAAGCTACTAAACGCGAGTCAAACAACCATTTAGTAAAAATGTTATACCTCATTTTTACATTTAGTTTTCTATAACAAATAACTATTAGCTGCTCATTTTGTTAAAAGTTTATCACTAAACAACAAAAGTTATGATTAAAACTTTGAAAACTTTTTTCACCATCGCACTAGCCGTAATGGCGCTAAGTACCACAGCACAAGCACAAGATATTGTTGATGTAGCTGCAGGCTCTAAAGATCACACAACCTTAGTAGCCGCTGTTAAAGCAGCAGGATTAGTAGAGACCTTAAAAGGTGCAGGCCCCTTTACTGTATTTGCACCAACCAATGCAGCCTTTGGCAAGTTACCAGCAGGAACAGTAGAAGGTTTATTGAAACCTGAAAGCAAAGCAACGCTTACTTCTATTCTTACATACCACGTTGTGGCTGGGAAGTTATTAGCTAAAGATGTTCTGGCGGCCGTAGAGAAGGGCAAAGGTAAGGCCGTTGTAAAAACAGTTCAGGGTGGCAGTTTAACGGTTACGTTAGAAGGCGGTAAAGTAAAACTAACTGATGAGAAGGGCGGAGTAGCATTTGTTACCGCAACAGATCTCACAGCTAGTAATGGTGTAATTCATGTTATTGATACGGTAGTAATGCCCAAGTAATTTACAGACTACATCCATTGAAAGACCTGCTCCTCATGAGCAGGTTTTTTTATGAAATTTTGTTCTGCGAAGGAGTATTAATGGGCTAACAAATTTCTGAGTATTTATCTATTTTTGCCGCCTATGAAATGGCTGGTTTTATTTTTACTGCTCCCGCTTGCTGGATTCGCTCAGGTAGACTCTGTTCAACGTAACGATTCTATTCCGTACGATGACTACTCCTTGCAGCATGATTCTGTTCAACATTACGATTCCGCTCAACTACCCTATGATTCTGTGCAGCGCTATGATGCTGTTCGATTTGTTGATGCCGTTGGGTATACGCTTTCGCAGCCAGTTCGCTGGAAGAAAAAAAATGTTCTTCAATTTGCTGGCGTTATTGCTGGGGCTGTATTGGTTTCTACGATTGATGAACCTTTCAATAATTTCTGGCAAAGACAAAATTCTCCAATACTGGATGGCATCGAGCGTGTTGGCTTTCACTATGGCAAGCCTTATAGTGCCACCTTTTTTACCAGTAGTTTTTATTTATCGGGTTTACTTTTCAAGAACGAATGGTCGCGTGAAATGGGTATTCGCTTAGGTGTGGTATTGTTAACCGCTGGTGGTATTCAAAGCTTTTTGAAGACAGCCGTAGGCAGAGCCAGACCGGGTACAGAAGTTGGCGCTTACACATTTAAACCATTTGATAAGACGGCTGCGTATCACTCTTTTCCATCGGGGCATACTGCGGTAGCATGGGCAATTAGCATGACGGTAGCAAAGTATACGAAATCAGTTCCTGTTAAAATTCTTTTCTACTCCTTGGCTGGAACAACAGTAATTGCCAGACTATATACAGGGGCTCATTGGTTAAGCGATGTTACTTTTGGAGGAGCATTAACTTGGTTTTGTTCGGATGTGGCTTTTGATCGATTAATAAAAAATAAATTTAAGCCAAAAAAAGAAGGATCATTAACCTCATGGACTATTGTGCCAACGCCACGTGGATTTTCGATGGGTGTTAGATTTTAACGAAACGATAAACACGATAAGTGTAGATTGACTTTTCGTTAAAGAGAAGTCTATTGTAAATTATTGAAGAACTACTCCAAGGGAAGGTATACGTTACGCTTTATTTGTCTTTAGTTTTTTTTGACTGTAATCCAATTCGCGTTAGCTGCTTGTATAAAATCAGATTGGTTTTTATTCCACAAATTCTTTACACGGTTATCATAGTTTAAGTAGAGTTTGTTATCTACTATACTCCACGCATCAGGAGAGGTAGATGCCTTGTACCCCTTTGCTACTCCATACGCACAATAGCCTCCAAACTGCGGTGCAAATTTTTCTGGTGACGCTTTAAAAGTATTTGCATTTTCCTGATTCGAAAAGTGCCAGGTAGCACCACTCCATTCATAACTAAATTCCTTCTTTCCCTTTACGGGCTGCGATTCCTTAAAGTAGGCTACAGGGTCGTAGCCTTGAATGGCCTCACCCGTTACTTGGGTATATACTTCTTGCTGTGCCGAAACAATTTCAGCTACAAGCAATAGTGAAAATGTGAGTTTGATTATGTTCATGCTGAATTTGTTTCTTTAAAGAAACAATTCGATCAGGTTAAAATTGGTCTGTTAAAAGACATTAGCGCACAATGATAGAAATGGTATGATTAGGTTGACCTAAGAACCCACGCGTTCTACTCGGGTAGCGAAGTACTTGGTGTCACCACGCCACGGAAATTTCATGTAACGTTTCACGAAATGTAAGTTTACGCGTTCGCCACTAAGCGATACTTCTTCTAATTGTGTAATGAGTTCGGTTTCACTTTTCTCTACAGAGAAATCAAACGACTCGGCAATAGGACTTGCCCCCTTTAAGGCTCCAAAGGTTTCCAAATTAATCTTTCCCTCATAGGTTTTGAATACAACACCTTTCTGACTAACACGTAAAACTTTTCCGGCCATTACACCACTTTCATACGTAGCCCAATACAGAAAGCTAAATACAATTACGCCAATAACGAGCGCGGAAATGAGTACGATTCGCATAACTTTTTTTGTTGTTTTTTTAACCTTTTGGCCAAACGATTGATTTTCCATAATGCGGGTTGATCTACATTAAAGGTAAGCAGGATTTATGAACCTTTATGATAGGAAGTGGGCGAAAGCAAAAATTTTATGTAGAAGATCTTCATCGTAAGATTTCTGTAGATTTATTATTTTTACATACGACAGGCTTTATCTTTAACGTTAACCCTATCCTGAAGTAGCTAGTGTAAAAATGAAAGATTCGCTGAAGTATTTTTTTGTGATGGTTTTCGTGGTGTTCGCATTATCCGTGCGTGCACAAGACGATCAGCCCGATGAACGCTTTACTATTGATACGCCTGTATCTTTAGATTTTGAACAAGAAGAAGAGCCCGCTAAAACGAAAAAGAAAAAGCGCGTTAAGAAGAAAGTATTTTACGGTATCAAAACCAAGAAGGGGTTTACCCGAAAAGGAGTTGGTGAGCGTGTTACCTATGAAACCTTTTTCTTTCTAAAAAAGCCGGAAACTCCACAGACTTTTGTTCGAGATATCTACTATTATAATTATGCTCGTAAAGAAATTATGAAAACCACTAAGTTCGATCCGACCAAGGGGGTTTTACTGCATGGTCCCTATGAAAAGCGACAAGGGCAAACAACGTTGCAAAAAGGTATTTACTACAAAGGCACACGTCACGGCAGATGGCTAACATATAGTCGCGATAGCGTACTTACCGACAAGGAGAAATATTATCGTGGATGGCCAAAAGAATCGTTAGTGAGTTATTACGACCCGCAAGAACGAAAGCGAATGCGCGAAATGACACCCATTGAGTTTGGTGAGAAAGAAGGGTTCTATTATTTCTTTCATGATAACGGTCAGCTTGCGGTGCAAGGAGAATATCATTGGGACAGAAAAGTTGGTGACTGGACAGAATTTTATCCGAATGGCAGACGCAAGAAAATTGTTACATTTCCTAAGCAACCTTTTGATAAAGAGAGTAGGCCTTTTATTCGGGCAGAGTGGAACGATAAAGGCAAAGAGATTTATCGAAACAATAAAATGAGT
>CAYNKN010000321.1:0-4152 GCA_964397805.1 uncultured Chryseolinea sp.
CCCGTGTCGTTTGAATGTAAGGTGCTACAAGTAATACCTACAGGCGATAAAGGGGGTGCGGGTAATTTGGTTATCTGCGAGGTAGTAATGATGCATATCAAAAAACATATTCTGGATAGTGAGCAGAAAATTGATCCGGCTAAGTTAGATGCAGTAGCACGCCTTGGGGGAGATTGGTATTGCCGTGTTCATGGAGATGCTCTATTTACCATAGCCAAACCGTTGGATAAGTTAGGTATTGGAATAGATCAACTTCCGGATCAAATTAAACGAAGTAGTATTCTTACAGGCAATGATTTAGCTATGCTTGCGTTAGTAGAGAGTATACCCGATGTTGCTCTGTCAGAATACACTTCAGTAGAGTTGGAAATTATGGATAGTGGCACGGAAGCCATTCATCAATTAGCCAAGCAATACCTTAAAGAGCGAAGAACGCTTGATGCTTGGCGGATTTTACTTCGATAAGAAAACAACTCTAACAATAAGTAAGGGTATGTGTAACTCGATGATTAGTCGCGATACAATACCGACTTAACAGCTTTAATGGTTTTAGCCACATTCGGTAAAATAACTTCTATTAATGTGGGTGCATATGGAAGTGGAACATCGAGACTATTAACACGCTGAATAGGAGCATCTAAATAATCGAATGCATGTCGTTGCACATGGTATGTAATTTCAGTGGCGATAGATGATAACGGCCACGCCTCTTCAACAATAACCAGTCGATTTGTTTTTTTAACAGATTCAACCACCGCAGCATAGTCAATAGGCCGAACACTTCGTAAGTCGATTACCTCTACAGAGATATTATCTTTCTCTAATTCCGCAGCAGCGGCCAGTGCCACTTTCATGATCTTACCAAAAGAAACGATCGTAACATCGGTTCCTTCTCGTTTAATATCGGCAACACCAATCGGAATTAAGTATTCCTCTTCGGGCACTTCCATTTTGTCGCCATACATAACCTCAGACTCCATAAAAATCACCGGGTCGTTATCGCGAATCGATGTTTTTAAAAGTCCTTTAGCGTCATACGGGTTAGAGGGAACTACTACTTTTAGTCCGGGGCAGTTAGCAAACCAATTTTCGAAATTTTGTGAGTGTTGTGCGCCAAGCTGACCGGCATTACCGGTTGGCCCTCTAAACACGATAGGTGCACTGTATTGTCCTCCCGACATCGAGTAAATCTTTGCAGCCGAGTTTATAATCTGGTCGATAGCAACCAGCGAAAAATTGAAGGTCATAAATTCGATAATAGGGCGTAAGCCATTCATGGCCGCACCTACACCAACACCCGCAAAGCCTAATTCAGCAATTGGGGTATCGATTACCCGCTCAGCACCAAACTCAGCCAGCATGCCCTGACTTACTTTATACGCACCATTGTATTCAGCTACTTCTTCGCCCATTAAAAAGATACTTGAGTCTCTTCTCATTTCTTCATTCATGGCCTCGCGAAGGGCCTCTCTAAACTGGATTTCTCTCATAGTGTATTTTCGGAAAGTGCGTAAAAATAGGTTCAGGATTTACAGAATAAAAGCATTGGGGCTAATTTTCTTATACCGCTAATAACAAAAAAACCCGGCTCAAGAGCCGGGTTTTATCTGTTTAACCAATGAGTGAATTAACGTAAGGCGTTTCTGAAAGATTCTGTAGCAGCATATTTAGCAAACTCAAGGTCGCTAAGTGCATCTTGCTTTAAAGAAGGATCAGCTTTAACAGCATTTACCAGATTGCTTACCACACCGTCTGCATTGCTTAAGCGAGCAGAAGCAACTGCTGCACCATAGAAGGCAACAGCTAGGTTAGCATCTTTTGCAGTAGCCTCGTTAAACGAAGTCAATGCATTTTGGTAATCTTTGTTAAGTACTTGTGCTAAACCTTTGTTGAAAAGGTTATCAGCGTTATCAGCAGCAGCAGATTCAGAAGCTACAGCAGCAGCGTAATCAGCTTTAACGATTTCAGCAGCACCTTTAACACCATTTAATCCAGCAGCATTATCGCCACGAAGACCAGCACTGAATGCTTTAACTGCATGATTGTGTGATGCATAAGCATTTCCTTTCATCATGTGTACAGAAGCTAAGTTAGCGTGTACTTCGGCAGCCGGATTTAGTTTAGCGGCAATCTCTAATTGAGCTAAAGCTTTGTCACCTAAGTCAGCAGCATTATCTGCATTTTCAATAGCTTGAGCGATATAAGCAGCACCTAAGTTGTTATGTGCATTCCAGTTTGTTCCTTTTTTAGTAGCTGCTTCGTAAATCGCTACTTTCTCATCAGTAGAAGGAGTTAACGTAGCCGCATACATCAGTTCTTCGAAAGAAAGCGTATCTGTAGGATTTTGTCCTTGCGCAATTTGCTTCGCTAATACAGCGATTTCAGCATCTGTTTTCTTTTCTTTCACCACTAAAATTTCAGTTTTAGCAGTTCTTAATTTAGGATATACATCCTTGAAAATTTTCTTGTACGTGCTTAAACGTTTCATGTCTTTTTCTTGACTTTCGAACGTTCCACCACCGTTGATGATATTCAAGTATTCTGATTTTTCTTCTGAAGAAATTCCTTCGTAAGCTGCAAGGGCTGTTTTGAATTCATTCCAATCTTGAATTACTGGCTTAAGAATAAAGTTGATCGAATCAGCTTTTCCTTGGTAATCGTACTTTTTCATTTGCGCACGATAGAATTTTTCGATAGCCGCAGCACGTTCAGGAGAAAGTTTTGTGTTGATACGTTCAGCACCTTCTGGTGAGTGAGTACCCGTAATGGTTACTGTGCGGGTAGCATTTTTAGAAGCAATAAAAGCATCTAATTGCTTTCCTTTTTCAGCTCTTACTTCGGTTGGTCTTAATACAGAACGACCTTGTTCGAAGATGAAATCAGGAATAACAACGGCTTCAAGCTCTTCTTGATTGTTGTAACCATGATCAGCGTAAGCTGCGAAAAACACAGGCTTAACTAGTTTAGAGGTTGTGATTACTCCAGTAGCTACAGGCATGCGAGGTGATGTTTTTGATTTTTCACCTTTTGAAGCAACACCTTCAACTTCCAACGTACCGGTTTTCATGGCAGGCTGATAAGCAAATACGAAACTTTTCGTTACGCGTGGCTCTTCTGTTGCACTATTTGGATAATCTTCAGCTTTAAATGGAATTGGCTCTAACGCGAGTTCATTTTCACCGTACTTGTAAAAGCTGTTTACAGTATATACTGTACCCTTCTTTAACATTTTCACGGGAAGGTTGGCGGCTAATTCGTAAGCCACACTATCCTTATGAACTTCTAGCGGGTTAGGGGTAGCCGTTAGATTTTGTTCTTTTGACATTTTCACCATCTTGGGCAGTGTACAGCCCGCAAGGGTCAATGCTCCGAAGATCAGAAATGAGTAAACTACTTTTCTCATTGGATTTTGATTTATGGTTGATTTTAAACAGGTTGCAAAACTATACTTATGTGTATTTTTTTGCAATAATAGTCAAAAAAATAAGATAAGCGCTGACATATCGGCAGGGCTTTGCCTGTTATATTTGTAAGTAGGATTTTTGCTCGATAAATCAACTTTTTGAAGTGTTGAAAGTTTTAAAATGAAAGCTATTATGAATGCGACTACGGATAGAATTCAGCAATTTTTTGAGAGTTATGCCTTTGGAGTGTGTACTTTGTTGGGTGAAAAGCTGGGCATGGCTACTTCTAGCATCAGGCTTTTTTTCATTTACGCCTCTTTTATCACCTTCGGATCGCCCGTAATTATATACTTATCATTAGCTTTTATTTTGAACCTTAGAAAGCATTTAAGGAAAAGAAGCCCAGTTTGGGATTATTAATCAATAAACTTCTTTCTTCTACGCAAATAGTAATTCACAATAATTAATCCGTGGTGGATGATCTTCCGATTGTAGGTCGGGTACAATTCTCTTAGCATTTTTCTTTTTTGCCAATCGCGCCCCATATTTTTAATGAAATGAGCATGTGCTCTCAACACGGCTATTGTATTAAGGGGTTGTCCTTTTAATAAAAACATCGTAGAGGCTATCCAATCCAATAAAACCCGGAGGGGAATTTTAATTAGTAACTCAATAGGATCGAGATGCTTGATAAGTAGTACAAGTCCATTTCTAAAATTCAGATATACTTTCTTAGGACTATCATACC
>CAYNKN010000322.1:0-4138 GCA_964397805.1 uncultured Chryseolinea sp.
ATTACCTCGTTTACGCATCACCCGTTTTACAAACCATTTATCTTAGAAATTCCCGATAATTTTCTGAATGGTGCTTACTACAATGTACCATTAGATGAATTAATCTCACTTACTAAACATGCTGTTGAACAAGGCTATTCGGTTATGTGGGATGCTGATATTAGCAATAATTTTTTTAGGCAAGCCGATGGGTATGCTTTACAAATAAAAGATAATCGGCCAGAAAAGAAGCCTCTAACACCAGACGAAGAAGAGATGGCCTACTCAGCCGAATTACGCCAGCAGCTTTTTGAAAACCTAACTACGCAAGACGATCATTTGATGCACCTAGTAGGCTTAGCCAAATCAAAAACTGGTAAAAGTTTTTTTGTGGTTAAAAATTCGTGGGGTACGGTGGGGCCGTTCAAAGGATACATTCATGTATCAGAAAGTTATTTTGCGATAAACACGGTTAGTTTAGTTGTACCGAAGGCAGCTTTATCTGTTAACCTAAAAACCAAATTAGGCATTCTATAATCATATTGAAGTTTAAATACTATGCATCCAGTATTATTTGAAATAGGCGGAATCGCGATTTACAGTTATGGTTTTATGATTGCCTTGGGCGCAATTGCCGGAGTTATCTATATGGTAAAGCAAGGCAAGCGAGAGGTAGGATTAACGTTTGATCAGGCGAACACACTTTTTTTATTAATCTTTCTGGCAGCTTTTGTTGGTGGTAAGTTTTTTTTATTGTTCGAAAGTGGATCAGATTATTGGAGTAATCCAAAGAAGCTACTCACGGGTAGAGGTTTTGTCTTTTACGGTTCTTTTTTATTTGCCGTACCTACCATGCTTTGGTTTTTTAAAAAGCACAAATTACATACGCATAAAATGTTAGATGTCATGGCCATTACTACCTGTTTGGTACACATGTTCGGACGCATAGGTTGCTTTATGGCAGGTTGTTGCTATGGTAAGCCTACATCGGGCTTTCTATCGGTTACGTTTTCTCATGAACTATGCCACGCCAGACCATTAAATACTCCATTATTTCCATCTCAATTAATGGAGGCAGGTTATATTTTTTTAGTGATGGTTTTTCTGCTGCTTATACGAAATCGTAGGATGTTTTATGGACAACTGTTTCTGTTGTACTTGGCGCTGTATGCTATTGGTCGAAGTATCTTAGAGATTTTTCGTGGAGATGGAACCCGTGGTTTTGTCATACAAGATTTCCTTTCCAACTCACAATTTATTGCAATTGTTATTTTGTGCATCGTTATATTCTTCTATCGTAAATGGTCAAAGCAGTACCGTGTACTTCTGCCGCAAAAGAAAAGCGGCTCCAAATGAAGCCGCTTTTTATACTTAATAAGTAGAAATTTATTACAGTTCTCGTATCCAAATATTTCGGAAGCTGGTTGTGTTTCCATGATCTTGTAAACGGATAGGACCTTTTTCATAAACTTTATTTATCGGAAGACCAATGTATTCTGTAGGTCCCCAAAGTGCTGAATGATTTTGTACGATAACACCATTGTGAATAACGGTAACATAAGCTGGTATGGTAACGACACCATCTTTATTGAAACGTGGTGCGGTAAAAGCAATGTCGTAGGTTTGCCATTCACCTGGTTTTTTACAGACATTAACCAATGGCATGGTTTGTTTGTAAATTGAACCAGCCTGACCATTTGAATAGGTTACGTTATTGTAATTGTCGAGTATCTGTATTTCATAACGTTCCTGTAAAAAAATACCGCTGTTACCTCTTCCTTGTCCGGTTACTTTAGGATCTACTTCAGCTGGTGTTCGCCATTCAATATGTAATTGAAAGTCGCCAAATTCTTTTTTTGTTTTAATATCACCACTCTTGGGAAGAACGAACACGGCACCATCTTTTAGTGTCCATTTAGCAGCTCCACCATCATTTACTGATACCCACTCTGATAAGTTTTTACCATCGAATAAGATAGTGGCATCAGAAGGTGCGTCTGTTGGTTTTTCACCAGCTGTAATCACGCGTGGTGCTGGTTCCCATATCTCCGTTGATTCAGGTGTTTTTTTACTTTGATTCTGCGCGAATAGGCCTGTGGTTAGTAATAAACCGAGTAGTGGAGTAACTAGTATTTTCATGGTATAGTTAATTTAGTTAAAAGTCGTTGGCGATATCATCTACTTTTTTGTTTTTGTCTTCCTTCATCATCTTATGAATGAGTAAAGAGATATACGTAAGTTCTAAATTTTTTTTTCCTTCTGATTTAAATTTTAGGATGAGGTTTTCAGTTTTCCAAAAGTAGGTTTCATTTTTCATATCATAGTCTGCCTTTCCATACAACGACTCAAGGGCTTTCATAAGTCTCGGGTCTTTATCGGTTACCACTCGAATTTCATACACTAAGTCGCGATATGTTTTCAGTTCTATTTTACTAACCGATACTTCACCAATACTGCTGTAGTCAGGATTCTCCACGGTATAGAGCTTGGCCGGATATTCATTTCTCTCTTTAATGTCTTTTTTGAATTTTTGTCCGGCTATTGAATCAATAATACTACCTAGTGTAATATTTTTAAATCCATTCCGCCTGTCTAACTCTTTTTGTTCTTGAGCGAGTAGGAGGGTGGAGAAGAAAAGAAGATACAGAAATACAGGTAGGAATCGCACGGTCATAGGTTGATGAACTTAAAAGGAATAGAAACTTGAGTTTTTTCCCATCGTATCAAAAGGTCTGCCACATCGTTTCGTTGGTCAAACTGAAGTGTAAGGGCTTCGACTTGCGTACTTTCAATGGCGGTTACCGGTACATCAAATCGAAGTACATCTAATTTGTTATTGTAATTATACGAACCCCATAAGCCTAGTTCGCTATTAATAATAATTGTCCATTTATCTTTTTGCGGAATAGCAAAGAGGGAGTATGTGCCTTCTTTAAGTAAAAGACTATTAATAAGAACATTTTTAGTAATGGTTATTTCCGTGGCTTCATTAGCACCTAGGCGCCACACCTTCCCGTAAGGCACCAAATCCCCAAAAACTTCACGCCCTCTTTTTTGAGGCTGCGAGTAAACAATTTTAACATAGCAGTCTTTAAACCGCATAGTCATTAAGGCGAGCGGACTAGTTCGTGTTTTGGGCAGCTCTTGTGCCTTTACAGAGCCCAAGGTAAGTGTTAGTAAAAGGAAGAAGGTAATTCGCGTTAGCATATCGGGTAAAGATAATAATTAACTACGCATCTAAAATGCGCAATCGGATAGGTGGTTTGATACTCGTTGTTCGTAGTTAATAAATAGGGAACGATAAGCAGAACCGCCAATGTATGATAAATTAAAAAAGGGTTACCATGTACCCATCAAATTCTGGTTTATGTGTCTATTTTTGCGACAATGATACGACCTGAGTTTGATGACATCTATATGGAGCTTGCTGTTAATCTGGCAAAGCGATCGCACTGCATAAAGCGACATGTTGGCGCGGTACTCACAAAAGATACACGTATTATTTCTATTGGCTACAATGGACCACCGTCTGGTACACATAATTGTGATGAAGAGTGGCCTGGAGTAGGGTGCCCACGCGATTCAAAGGGAGGCTGTTCGTTGGCCATTCATGCAGAGCAAAATGCTATACTCTATGCGGTAAAAAACAAAACAGGTGTTGAGGGTGCTACACTATATGTTACACTTTCGCCTTGCTTAGCCTGCGCTCGAATAATTTTCTCGATGGGTATTCGCAGAGTTATCTATTTGAACTCCTATGCAGCGTATAAGGGAATCGCTTCTGATGAGGGCGTAGATTTTCTCCGAAAGTTTGGCGTAGAGGCCGAACGTTACCAAGGGCTACTTTTAAATGCTAACGAGTTAACCTAAACGATAAGGTTACTTTAGAAATTTAGTTAACCCTCGCTTACAAAGGACTATTTGCTATTAAGCAATTTTTCTATGTCGGTAATCAGTTTGGCAGTAATACCCTTTGTTTTCTTCTCTTTTTCTTTTTGAAATAAGGTGAGCGCCCGCGTAGAAGTTTCGTACAACCCTGTTGGGTTTTTATCAAACTTATAGCTACCCAAGCACCATTCTATATCGGCTTGTAGCTGGGGATCAACTCCCGTTTCTTGTAGTATAGCTACGATGGGCTCACTTACAGTTTCAATATCCA
>CAYNKN010000323.1:0-4106 GCA_964397805.1 uncultured Chryseolinea sp.
CAGAAGGATAGTCTGTCTTAGCACTGAAACTTCCTAAGCCGTTATTCAATAAAACACTCAGACTGCTTGCTTGTGCATTCACTGCAATCAGATCAAGGAGACCATCTTTATTTAAGTCAGCCAATTCTACTTCATGCGTACCCGAACCTGCAGCATATGTTGCTTCACTTAGAATACCGCCAGCGCCATTGTTTATAAATACTTTGATCGTGTTTGAAAAGAAGTTTGCTATTACCCAATCCGGATAATGATCGTTATTCAAATCGGCAGTGGTTACGCTGTAGGGATAGTTGTTGTTGGTAGGATATTCAATTTTTGGATCAAACGATGTTCCATTATTAAATAAGATACTAATGCTTCCAGGAATATTATCAATAGCAGAAACTAAGTCAACTTTTCCATCCAGATCAAAATCGGCATTGGTTATATAAACAGCACCACTACCTATACCTATTGGCGGATTGCTGAGAAAATAAGTATCCGTTAAGTGAAAATTTCCTGTGCCATCATTGATCAGCACACTTGTTGTGGCGTTGGCCGATGCGCTATAATTAGCAAAGGCAAGATCAAGCATACCGTCACCCGAAAAATCTCCTACTGTTATTGAACCTCCACTACCGGTGGTAATGGAAATAGGAGGTTGAAAGGTTCCATTTCCATTTCCAAAAAGTAATATCGCAGTATTTACATCGGTGCGCGAAACGATCAGATCAAGATGTCCGTCATTGTTGAGATCGGCCATGGACACATCCCGCGGGTTGTTGCCAACAGGCAAGCATATTTTTTGGTTGAAGTTGATAGTTCCATTAGGATGTGTAAGAACAAATCGATGCGTTGAGTATGCACTTAAACTGCCCACCGTAACGGTGATGGGTTCGTACGTAGCGCCTATCGGTACGGTGACAGTAAGTTGGGTGGATGTTGCCGCGGTTACGGTGGCGCGTGCGGCACCAAAGTAAACGATGTTGTTAGCGGGAGTTGTGCTAAAGTTTGTTCCGGAGATAGTGACGGTTGTGCCAATGGGGCCGGAGGTTGGGGTGAAGGAGGTAATGGTAGGTACTGATACTGCAGGTATACAGCTAGTACCAGAAGGTGTATCACCCGTAATGGTCCATCCTTTTGTTATATCTAAATTCGTTCTTGCGGCTACGGCATTGGTACCATATTGTCTTCCTGCAGCCTCCAGTGTTCTGCCATTGGGTGTTAATGGATTGGCACTCCAGCCGATTAATGTGGCAGAATAATTATTGCAATCCGTACCACTACTATCAAGCATGCCCAATAAGATAACTCCTGAGGTTAATGTCCATGCTCCAATGTTCTGGTTGAAGGCACTAGCTTGAGAGAACATCCATCCCATATTGGTGACTGAACTCGTATTCCACGAGCCAATGTTTTGGTTAAAAACACTTGCTCTTCGAAACATAGCTCCCATATTGGTTACAGCAGCTGTATTCCACGCCCCAATATTTTGGTTAAAAGCAATTGCATCCTCAAACATGAAACTCATATCGGTAACCGCAGTCGTATTCCACGCCCCAATATTTTGATTAAAGGCACTTGCAAAATTGAACATACTTCGCATGTTAGTAACCGCCACCGTATTCCACGCCCCGATGTTTTGATTAAAAGCACTTGCTTCGGAAAACATTTGTCTCATATTGGTAACCGCCCCTGTATTCCACGCTCCAATGTTTTGGTTAAAGGCAAATGCATCCTCAAACATACTTTGCATATTAGTGACGGCTGCCGTATTCCAAACCCCAATGTTTTGGTTAAAGGCATTTGCTGAATGAAACATATCTGACATATTGGTAACAGCAGTTGTATTCCACGCCCCAATGTTTTGATTAAAGGCACTTGCTTGATGAAACATAAATTGCATATTGGTAACTGCTCCGGTATTCCAAGAGCCTATGTTTTGGTTAAAAGCATTTGCGCCTTCAAACATGTATGCCATATTGGTAACCGCAGCGGTATTCCATGTATTTATATTGACTGGAGAATTCAAAACGGTACACCCTTTAAACATAAACGACAAATTGCCAACGCCTGATAAATTTGGCACATCGGAGGCCGTTACTTGAAGATTTTCACAGCCGTTGAATGCATCCTCCATACTTGTCCATGCCGTGCTTCCCCATTGTTCTACCTGTGTAAGTCTGTCTTCGTCTAACCCTTCATCGATGATGATTCTTTGAAAGTTTGTAGGTGCTATTTGCAAACGAATAGCAGCACCAGCCGGCAAACTTGTGATAGTTAGTGTTGACCCACTCCACGAACCGCTACCGGATGCACTACCGGGTGAAAGTTCTTGCCATGTGTAGGTAGCTACACCACTAGTAGCCGTGCCAAAAGATAGTTGTGTAGCACCAGAGCCTGAAGTCGCTAGGTTCCACTGGGTAATGAAATTTTGTCCTTGCGCACCGAAGCTGAGTGTTTGGAAAAAGACAATAAAAATAAGCGTGGTAGTGAAGGTTGATTTTGTGCTCATTTTACAGGTTACCTTGAAAATTAATTATTACTCTCTATTATCGATCTCCGTGGTCTGTGTCGACACAGACCATGGTTGTGGTAAAGTATGTGTTACGATTTTTATTACTTCACTGTAAACATCCAATTACTCTCAATATAAAATTGGCTATTGTTGACGTCTTTAATGGTAAGCACACACATATACTGTTTCCCAATTTCCATGGGGCTACCAACAGTAACTGTTCCGCGTAAAACAGAAGCATCTTCAATAGAAAGACCCTGTTTATAAGAATCTAACAGATTTTCTTCATTAATTACCGGACCCTTATCACCCGTTACTATCAATGATAATTTTGGAAAAACTTTTCCATTTACCGTATTGTAATTTTTTATACCAATCACTACGATAGAAAACTTTGAACCATAGGTAACTTCCTTACCATCTATTTTTTTATCATCACCATCAATCAATTGAATATTTTCAAAAACAAGGCCTTCGTAGATAGTTTGAAGATCGGTGTTTTCTAGGTCGCCTTTAAAGCCTTTCGTACCATCTTCGGATACCACTTCATTTTCACTAACCGTAAAGTTGCTACCTTCGCCATCTTTCATCTCTATACCATCTTTGGTAGTGGAACCTCCGCATCCAATGAGAATAGCAATACACATCGGGATAAGGAAGTATGAGTTCATTTTTTTCATGGTTATTGATTTTAATGGTGATATGGAATTTATAAACGAATGATCTATTTAACTTTTACTAAGGCATAACGCACTCCCGGAGCATTCTTTTTGGCAACATGTAAAATTCGTCCACCTTTTACTGCTTCAAAGTAGCCTGTAAAAGGTTCGTAGTTAGTAAAGGCTATCTCCCAATCGGTAGCTGTAAATAATCCCTTATAGTTATTATCAAAGGCCACCTGAGAGCCACCCATGTTTCCCATAGCCCCAGAAACATTAGCCTTGTATTCACCATTAGCCGTGAAGAAAAATTCCTGACCACCTTGCGAAAATTGCATGCCAGCGTCTTGTCCGGTATATACATTGTAGTACTGTAACGTTGAGCCGCTAGTGCTTTTCCAATCCCCAATCACATCTTCTTTTGTTATAGCAAATCGGTTGCTGTTGCGCATATCTTTTAGCACATTCAGGTTAGGGAAATATTTTTGGTATTCTCCTTGAGTTGGCGAAACAGCCTCTACACAAAAATGTACTCCCGATTCAATGATGGTACGAAATGCGATGTACACTTGCTTGCCTGTACTTTTTTCAATGCCTGTGCCTTCGGCATAATAATTAAATGAGCCACCAAATGAGCCTACATCAGGGTTAAGCCAAAGATTTGTAACGGTGTAGCGTGGTGTGATAAACTTCTCCCAGTTTGCTTTGGTTGTTGTGGATTCATCGGTACCCAACGGGAGTGTATTAGCAAAGCCGTAGTGAATATAAAATTTGGTATTTTCTTTTGTTACCAATACGTAGTCATCCATTGCTTTAGCAACCCAACCATCGCTAAAAGTGGTTGTAGATTTTGTAATACCCACACTACCCGAACGTGTTACATCCGGAGACTTTGTACTTATGGGTAGTGATGGTGTTGAAATGTTTGTTTCACCATTTTGTAATTCAAT
>CAYNKN010000324.1:0-4106 GCA_964397805.1 uncultured Chryseolinea sp.
CAGATTGGTCAACCGCAGGTAATCTTCCGTGAGATCGATGGTGTAAAATGCGAGCCTGTGGAAGAGTTAACGATCGACTTACCAGAAACTGTTGCAGGTAAAGCAATTGAAACAGTATCGATGCGCAAAGGCGAAATGTTAAACATGGAACCTAAAGGCGAACGGATGATTTTGAAATTTCTAATTCCTTCGCGAGGTATTATGGGATTGAGAAATTACCTACTCAATGTGACGGCTGGTGAAGCCATCGTAACACACCGCTTTAAAGAATATCAACCATACAAAGGTGAGATCCCCGGAAGAATCAATGGTTCATTGATTGTGATGGAACAAGGTGAAGCCATTGCATACAGCTTACACAATTTACAAGATCGGGGTAAGTTCTTTATTAATCCGGGCGAAGCCGTGTATGAAGGCCAGGTAATTGGCGAGCATAGTCGCAGTGGCGATTTGGTAATTAATGTTACCAAAACAAAAAAACTGACCAACATGCGTGCTTCGGGCTCAGACGAAAAAATGAAAATTGCGCCCCCATTGAAACACACACTGGAAGAAGCGTTAGAGTACATTCAATCGGATGAGTATGTAGAGGTAACACCAAAGTCTATACGCTTACGTAAAATTTACTTAAACGAAAACGACCGCAAACGCGACAGAAATAAGGCACAATGATAAAATTGTTACAGGTAGGACTGGCCATCACCCTGATGGTCAGTCCTATTTTTTTAAGCGCACAGGTAAAGATTACCAAATCAAAAGCCCTCGAAATACAGGCCGATACCTTAATGGGTCGCGAAGATTTTGAAGGTGCGCTACCACTCTATAATCAAGCTATAAAAAAGAGCAAGCCAACCACACAAGATGATTATAAGATATTTTATAAGCGTGCCTTTTGTTACTATGCATTAGGGAATTTCGAAAGCGCCTTAACCGATGTGAATACATACTTAAACCGTTACTCCGATGAGCAAGCCAGACTTTTACGGGCATACATTCATCAGGAGTTAGGTAATTACAAGGAGCAACTAAGCGATATTGATTTTTTTGTTGAGGCTAACCCGGCTAATCCGGATTTACTGCGCTGGCGCCTTACTGTACTTATGCAAAGTGAAAACTACCGGGAAGCTCAACGCGATATTCGTCAGTTACTTAATTATCAATTCGACCCCGAGCTTCAATTGTATTTAGGCCTTTCGTACTATTACTTAAATGAGCTTGATAGTGCCATCATAGTCTTTGATGAAACCATTGAACGCGCTCCCGATTTTATTCAAACATACCTTTATGCCGGATCCATCTGTTTGGAAGAAAGCGCCTACGCAATGGCGTTACATTATCTAGACAAAGGGCTTCAGGTTGATCGCCAAAATGCAACCCTACTCTTTTACAAAGGCGTTGCCCTTATTGAGGAGGAAAATTCTGAATATGTTGATGAAGCCTGCCGGTGCTTTACAAAAGCTTTTAATTTCGGTTTTGATGATGCCGCTGACTACCTGAAAGAATTTTGTTACGGGGTAGAGTAATTACAAAGCAGTCTGTTTCCAGACTGACATAAATCATATTTTGTCGTGCTGCCAATCAGTAATTTCATGTGTGTACTGATTTAGGTTTGTTTATCGTTAGTGGCGTTTGATTGAATTCAACGCACTGCGTTAACAAATTAATATGAAATAGCCATGCGCTGCGTTCATCTGAAAGGATGAGCGGCTTATGATATTCATCGGGTTCCATTAAAATCAAACTATTGACACATGAAAAAAATATTGGTACCCTGCGATTTTTCCGAACAGGCCATAAGTGCTTTTCGTATGGCGGTCGACTTAGCGCAACAGGCTGAAGGTGAAATTCTCTTACTGCATGTCGTAGAAATTCCGGTGATGCACGACACAGCCATTGTGCCGGTTGTTTCTTTTGAAGAAGCCTTACTAAAAGAGCTAAGTGTAAAAGCTGAAAAAGAATTTAATGCCCTGCGTATTCAGTTTGGCTCACCAACTATAACCATTAGCGAACGGGTTGTTTTTGGCGGAACAGCTCGAATGATTTCCGATGTGATCCATGAAGAAGGAATCGACTTAGTGGTGATGGGTACCCGCGGAGCTTCCGGACTACGCGAGTTATTGGTAGGTTCTACTACAGAAAAAGTTGTACGAAATGCATCGTGCCCGGTGATGGCGGTAAAAGGTTATACCGATGTGAAAGCTATAAAGAATATTGTTTTTCCAAATTCTTTAGAACTCGAGCAAGAAGATTTGATGATGAAGGTAAAAGCACTTCAACATTTTTTACAAGCAACGCTTCATGTTTTGTGGGTGAATACGCCCAGTAATTTTACCCGCGATACCATTACCCGCGAAAGACTAAATGAGTTTGTAAACCGGTTCATGCTAAAAAATTACACGTTGAATATTTTTAATGATCCGTACGAGGAAGATGGTATCATCCATTTCACAAAATCGATTAATGCAGATATGATTGCTATGGGCACACATGGTCGCAAAGGACTTTTACATATTATGAGTGGAAGCGTTGCCGAAGATGTGGTGAACCATGTTGGCTGCCCCATTTGGACATACACCATTAATGCTTAAGTAGACTTTTGTTTAGGTGTAACCTGCTAGTATGTATTCAACTGATGTAATAGAAACTCCGGTAGATAAAGAAGTACACTGTTATCATTGCGGGCAAGGCTGTGATACTGAGGTGGTTTTGTTATCAGAGAAATCATTTTGTTGTTACGGCTGCAAAGCGGTGTATGAAATTCTAGAAGAAAGTAACCTCTGCACCTACTATCAGCTTAGCGATGTGCCGGGGTTGCAACGCAAGCAAGTAAGCGAAGAAACTTATGCTTACTTAGATGAGCCTTCTATCCGAAATAAAATACTGTTATTCGATACAGCAACTTTTTGTCGTGTAAGTTTTTCAGTTCCAACAATTCATTGCATTTCGTGTATTTGGTTGTTAGAAAATCTGCAAAAGCTTAATGATGGTATTTTGCGGT
Organism: uncultured Chryseolinea sp.; assembly: GCA_964397805.1. Classification (GTDB taxonomy): domain Bacteria; phylum Bacteroidota; class Bacteroidia; order Cytophagales; family Cyclobacteriaceae; genus Chryseolinea. The sequence continues at coordinate 2,999 of CAYNKN010000324.1, forward strand.
CGGTAGTTAACTTCGGACAAAAGTCTATTGTAGTTGATTTCAATCCACAAACTATTTCTACAGGTAAAGTAGCTCGACTGTTAGCCTCATTGGGTTATGCTCCGAACATTCGATTAGAACATGAAGCTACTGCTTCGTCAGCTCGTCCGGCCAATCAGAAAGTATTGGTTATTAAATTAGCCTTGGCAGGGTTTTGTTTTGGAAATATTATGCTGTTTAGTTTTCCGGAGTACTTGGGTTTAGATCCAACTGATGGAATGCTAAGTAAATTATTTTCCGGATTAAATATAGTACTTGCGATTCCGGTTTTTTTCTACAGTGCATCCGATTACTTTGTAGCTGCGTGGCAAGGTTTCAAGCAACGAAAAATAAATATTGATTTACCAATAGCGGTAGGGTTGCTAGCGCTTTTTTTACGGAGTATATGGGATATCACCACGGGGTTTGGTCCCGGTTATTTGGATTCATTTACCGGACTCGTTTTCTTTTTGTTGATAGGTAGATGGTTTCAAGGTAAGACCTATGAAAGTTTGGCTTTTGATCGTGACTTTAAATCATACTTTCCGCTAGCCGTGCAAACGTGGATAAACAACGACTGGAAGCCCAAACTACTTTCTGCGCTTCAACCGAATGACAGGATACAAGTTCGTAACATGGAAATTATTCCAACGGATAGTGTATTGCTAAATGTAGAAGCGTATATCGATTATAGTTTTGTAACAGGCGAATCAAAACCTGTTCGGGTTAATAAAGGTGAACGTATTTATGCCGGAGGTAGACTTATCGGTCAGCCTATTCAACTCGAGGTTCAACAGCGAACTTCACAAGGTTATTTAACGAGCTTATGGAATCATGCAGCATTTCATAAAGGTGAACAGGGTTATCATAAAATTATCGATCGAGCTGCCCGAAATTTTACGTGGGTAGTATTAGTATTAGCGCTGGGCACTGCGGGGTATTGGTATGTTGTGGAGGCATCACGCATGTGGTTAATTTTAACATCCGTATTAATGGTTGCATGCCCGTGTGCATTGGCCTTGGCGGCACCCTTTACCTATGGCACTATGGTGCGTATGTTCGGACGAAATGGATTGTATGTTAAGAATGC
>CAYNKN010000325.1:0-1259 GCA_964397805.1 uncultured Chryseolinea sp.
ACTACCTGGCATGTTATCAACCAAATGTTAAATGTTTCTGCTTACGATATGTTGGTACATCCACGCGAAAATGAATTAGTAGTAGGTACACATGGTCGCAGTGTTTTTGTGATGGATGTAAAGCCGTTGCAATCAATGGCTAATGTAGGTGCTTCGCAAGCCATTAAAGCTTTTGCCACCGAGTCTGTTCGGTATAGCGAACGTTGGGGTGAACGTACTTATCCTTGGTCAGCCGAAAATTCGCCACGTGTTTCTATACTGTACTATGTAGGTAAGGCTGTTGGGTCTGTAAACGTAGAAATATACACTGATAAAAAAGTGTTGGTTCGGAAGGTAACTACAAATGGAGAAATCGGATTTCATAATTTCTCTTGGGATTTAAAAGTAACCAGTTCATCAACCGCTGCGGATAAAAAACAACGCGGTAGCAAAACTGCATCAACAGAATCTTCACTAACCAAGTATGCCGAAAAGGGAACATACACCGTTAAATTTTTAAATGGAACAGAAGTAAGCGAGGTTACGGTAGAGATAAAGTAATGGCTAGTGATGTTGTTTTAGAAAATCTGCGGCATGCTTGGTTAAATCCGGAAAAAATCGTTCGAACTCATCTTTGAAACTGGGGTAGTGTTCTTGTAAATCGAGTACGGCTTCATTCATTTTTGAGTCATAACGACTGCGTGAAGCCATGCCCGACAATGCTCTTCCGATACCATCCAGTTTACCGTAGTTAACTAACCAATTATCACGCATCATGTGGGGCAGCATGTATTGAACACCTGCAGGAAGTATATGAAGATTGTTTAGTAAGTGTTGATAGGTTTGCTGACTAAAATCAAGTATTGGCATGGGGTGGTAGTTAGACCAATAGCGCGATAAAAAGTGATCATAAAAAACATCTACAATAACGGCCGCATAGTGTCGGTACTTTGGGCGAAGGCGCATTTTACTTTCTCGTACTACAGCATGTTGGTCGGTGTACGCATCAATAGCACGATGTAACTCAATACCTTTCGCAATACTTTCAGAGAATTGTTCTGCCAAATTTCTACCCTTTACAAAATCGCCAATAAAGTTTCCGATCATCACCTGCGGTTGATCTCCCGATAAGTAAATGTGTGCTAGAAAATTCATTGTCGTTAAAGGTATTGGTTATTTATCATTTAGTTGCTAGGTTGAACACCAATAGCCCCTACACCTAACCTACGCTACATGGCTGCACTTGCCCAAATGAAACTGCTGATTAGTCTGGCTCAGAT
>CAYNKN010000325.1:1269-4101 GCA_964397805.1 uncultured Chryseolinea sp.
TGGCTCCGTGGCCGACCGCGAACAAAATTATATTGTTAATATCGGTCGGGCTAATGGTTTTTATCCCGATCAAATATGGCCGTTAATCGAACAGCGCCACGAGGTTATTGTTCCGCACGACCTCACAGACGATCAGAAATTTGATTACATCTTTAGTTTAGTGCAACTCATGAAAATTGATGAGCGCATGTATAAAGAAGAGATGATGTTTTGTTCAAAAATTGCGGTTACGCTAGGGTACGATCAGCAGGTAATGTTTGAATTATTACTGCACGTTAAGGCCTCACGCATGGGTGCCGAAGAACTGGCCTCGTTAAAAGTGCTGACGCAAAAATTTCTGAATGTTTAATTTCCACATCCTAAAAATTCCCAATGAATAAATTTAGTTTAATTCTGCTGATGGCTATAAGTAGCACATTGGCAAACGCACAAAGAACAGTTTTACATTGTGGTAATTTGTTGGACGGCAAAACCAATGATGTGGTTGCGCAAATGACGATCATCATTGAAGGCACCAACATTATAGCGATAGAGAAAGGTTTTACTAAGCCGGGTAAAAATGATGTGTTAATCGACTTGAGTAAAAAAACCGTTATGCCCGGTTTAATTGATATGCATGTTCATTTAGAAAGTGAGACATCAAAAGATCAGGCCATTCAGCGCTTTACATTAAACGAGGCCGATGTCGCTTTTCGGTCAACCGTATTTGCCAAGAAAACTTTACTCGCAGGTTTTACTACTGTACGCGATCTAGGTGGCTCGGGCGTTAATACTGCGTTGCGCAATGCAATTAATCAAGGTCTGGTAGAAGGTCCCAGAATTTTTTCGGTAGGTAAATCGATTGCTACAACCGGTGGTCATGCCGATCCAACCAATGGTTATAGAAAAGATTTAATGGGTGATCCCGGGCCACGCGAAGGGGTTATTAATTCACCGGAAGAAGCACGGCAGGCTGTACGGCAGCGCTATAAAGATGGATCTGATCTAATAAAAATTACGGCTACTGGTGGAGTACTAAGTATTGCTAAAGACGGATCAGGCCCACAATTTACCGATGAGGAGTTGGCAGCCATTGTGGAAACCGCTACCGATTATGGTATGCATACTGCAGCGCATGCGCATGGAGCGGAAGGAATGCTTCGCGCTGTTCGTGCTGGCATTACTACTATCGAACATGGAACGCAGATGACGGAAGAGATTATGGATTTGATGAAACAGAAAGGTACCTACTATGTGCCCACTATTTCAGCGGGTAAGTTTGTAGCCGAAAAAGCTGCGGTGGCAGGTTATTATCATGCGCTGGTTGTGCCAAAGGCACTGGCTATCGGTCCGCAAATACAATCAACATTTGCAAAGGCTTACAAACGAGGGGTAAACATTGCCTTTGGAACCGATGCAGGTGTGTTTCCGCATGGCGAAAACGGAAAGGAGTTTACGTTTATGGTTGAAGCTGGTATGCCAGCCCTAGAAGCTATCCGGTCGGCCACTTTGGTAAATGCGCGTATTTTAGGTATTGCAGATAAAGTGGGCACGCTGGAAGTAGGCAAGCTAGCCGATATAGTGGCTACGGATGAAAATCCGCTAAAGAACATTCGCACGATGGAGAAGGTAAGTTTCGTGATGAAGGAGGGCGTGGTGTATAAGAACTAAAATCGAGAAGACGTGCGCTGAACGTGCGAAACCTTTATCTGCCCCACATTTTATACACTAATAATTTCCTACTTTTGCAATCCTTAATTTTGGGAGTAGACGGGTATGGAGAACATTCGCAATTTTTGCATTATCGCACACATCGACCACGGTAAAAGTACGTTGGCCGACAGACTATTAGAATTTACCGGTACCTTAAATGAGCGCCAAATGGAAGCTCAGGTATTGGATAACATGGACTTAGAAAAGGAAAAGGGCATTACTATTAAAGCCCATGCCATCCAAATGAATTATAAACTGGATGGTCAAAGCTATGTGCTCAATTTGATTGATACTCCTGGCCATGTTGATTTTTCATACGAGGTATCGCGTGCCATTGCTGCGTGTGAAGGTGCATTATTGATTGTTGATGCCAGCCAAGGGATAGAGGCGCAGACTATCTCTAACTTATACTTGGCGTTAGAACACGATCTGGAAATTATCCCTGTATTAAATAAAATCGATCTTCCTCACGCTATGCCCGAGGAGGTTACCGATGAGATAGTTGAAATGATTGGGTGTAAGCGCGAAGATGTAATTCGGGCAAGTGCCAAAGAAGGTAAGGGTATTGAAGAAATTCTTCATGCTATTGTGCATCGGGTGCGTGCCCCAAAGGGTGATGCTAAGGCTCCGTTACAAGCCATGATCTTTGATTCGGTGTTTAACTCCTTTCGAGGAATAGAAATTTATTTTAGGGTATTTAATGGTACCATTAAAAAAGGTGAGCGCATCAAATTTGTGGGCACGGGGGAAGAATACAATGCCGATGAAATTGGTGTACTTAAATTGGATAAACAACCACGTAATGAAATTAGCGCGGGTAATGTAGGTTATCTTATTTCGGGTATTAAAGTAGCGAAAGAAGTGCATGTAGGCGATACCATAACCAGCGCTATTAATCCGGGTCAATCGTTGCAAGGATACGAGCAGGTAAAGCCCATGGTATTTGCAGGTATTTATCCGGTGGAGACTTCGGAGTTTGAAGAGTTACGTGCTTCCATGGAAAAACTTCAGTTGAACGATGCATCATTAGTTTGGGAATTAGAAACTTCAGCGGCCTTAGGATTTGGTTTTCGGTGTGGTTTTTTGGGGATGCTCCACATGGAGATTATTCAAGAGCGCCTGGAACGTGAATTTAATATG
>CAYNKN010000326.1:0-4096 GCA_964397805.1 uncultured Chryseolinea sp.
ACATGAAGCCATACTCAGATGCCGCAAATTTGCTTATGTTTAACATCTTCACGGGTGTTCGCTCGGAAGCAGAACCCGAAGTAAAATGATGAATAGAATTGACAACATGATGTTGCAAGCTATGCTCATGTCCGGTTAAATAAGCATCCACCTTATACTTTTGAAATAACGGTTGTAAGGATGATCGAACAGAACGTGTGTCTGCATTTTCTGTTCGGCTTCCACCTGTGTACATCGGATGGTGCCCGACAACAATTTTCCATTTTATGTTAGGTGATGGATTAGATAATATTTTCTCAAGCCAAATTTTTTGCGCAGTGCTGTCTTGATCGTGCACATTATGCCCCTTTCCGCTGTAATAATATTTTATTAACGGACTTGTATCAATAAAAGCAAAAAGTATTTGCTGAGTTGTATCACCTCCTAAATTAAACTTCTTAGAATAATAGCGAGCAGGCATTTGCCATCTACGGCTTATTTTGGAGTAGGCAATTTGAGCATCTGGATTAGCACCGTAATCGTGATTACCTAATACAGGGTACCAATCCCATTGCAATGAAAATGCTGTATAGATATCTTCATACGAATACTTCCAGTGTGGATCGAACTCACTAATAACACCTCTTGGATAAAAATTATCGCCAGTGGAAATAATGAAATCTACGCTAGCTTCCGCAGCCGTTTTACCCATTTGGGCGGCAACTTGTTTTTGGTGATCTTCTCCATTTCGACCCCAATCACCCATCACTATAAAGTTTACTGCCGATCGATCAATCTTGATTTTTTCCTGTGCTCTGCTCTCAATCGCACAAAACAATATGAGGGTAATATAAATTTTAAATCGTGTCATGTTAAAATTAGTCAGCTATAAAAAATAAGTACCAGTAAAATGTTTTAATTCAAGTCGCATGCCGATGATTTACTAAGCACCGGATTGCATTGGCTGTATTTACCATCAAAAGCAATTTCAAAGTCTTTGTTTGGGCTCAATGACTTTTGATAATAGTCTGTAGTGATTATCTGTGCCCCAGACCGAATAGCCGCTTCAAACCTGCTCTTGTCTCCGGTTCGTGCCTCGCGGGTGTCTGCATCAGAACGGGTACGAACCATAAATCCCATCTTTACCCGATCAACAATAACTTTCTCCTGCTTTATCGGATCATTCATAATAAAAAAAGCAGCGTGCGGATTGTCCAGATCGGTGTTAGAAAACATGGGTCTTGCATAGTCTTCATCTCCTTTCAGATATAATTCTATCAACTCTTTTTCTGCATCCAGTACAAAAAGTATTTTTCCTCTCGCCTTGGCAAGATCGGGCCATCCATTATCCACAATTGCCTGACGTAGTGTTTTTGATTTTCCCTTTACCTGGCTTGGCGTAACCAATTCAGTAGTTTTAAAAATTTCAAAAATCTCCTTATCCAGTGCATCTAATACTACTTTATCGAAGGGGATGACTTCAGCAAAACCAGGTCTGTTAAGTCCTGAATTCTTCGGATTGATCGTGATGATAATCGGTAAGTGATCGCTATGTGATCTTGACCAATCCCTAATATCAGATAGGCATACTTTGAATGTAGCACAGTGAGTTCTGAAATCGATATCCGGTATGTGAAGCACTTTAAAGCCAGGGTCTTTCATGATCGCTGCGTTATAAGCCTCGGCTTCGATCCCTTGAGCCTTTAGCAGATCAATCCCTTTAGGCTTGGAGAACCGACCACCGTCTGGATCGTAGAGCACATCTATCTCCAGACTTCTCAGGCCTAAGTCCAATTGTTGCGTAATGGGAATATGTGTATAATCTAATCCTATTGCTTCCGGACGTTCGGACAGGATAATGTCCATCAACGGTTTTTCAATTCCAATTTTGTAACTGTTATGACTACCGATAACCTGAGTCTGGTTCATCTTGAGATTTTGTCCACTGAGTGAGGCAAATGACAGGCAAACAACTATCGTTAAAATAAGGATTTTGTATAAGTGATTCATAATGATCCGTTAGAGAATACCCATTAGCCAGAAAATTTTTATGCCATGTGTGATGAGAAAAGGTCGAAAGCTAAAATCGCTTTCGACCTTTCATCTTTCTTTGATTTGATTTTTAACCAGCAGCAATTAATATCCCTGATTTTGCACAAGAAATCCTTTTATACTTGAAGAACCATCAATTGCTTTTTGCGGGATCGGGAACAATCTTTTGCGTACATCAGTATCTGTCTTACCCGTCCAACTATCTTCGTATTTGCCAAACCGAATTTGATAATTTCTTCTGAAGCCCTCCCAATAAAGTTCAAACCCGGATTCGCGAAATAAAATATCCAGGTCTATTGAAGTTAGGGCTGCAGGAGTTTGCGCAGGGCGGGCATTTCTGGAAGTCCTCAGGGTATTTATGTCTGCCAATGCTCCAGCGTTATCCCCATTTCTTAACTTAGCCTCGGCACGCATTAGATAAATCTCTCCTAGCCGGATCAAAACAAGGTCAACACTGCTGAAACTGCAACAATCAGGGGAGGTTCTGCTAAACTGATATTTTGAAAACCGGTGACCCGTGTGATGTAAACTGCCCTGATCAGTAAAATCCACTTGCAGTAAATGATCAACATAGGCTCGGCTTGCACCGCTGGTTCTTGCATTGATAACGGGATAAATCCGAACTTTGCCATCTTCACACTTCAAGATATTACCAGCCGCATCTTTTCTGGGTCCCCATATATTTCCACGAAGTATTCCCCTATTTATCTCAAAGCTAGTTGCGTCTACGCAGAAATAATGCTCCGCATCATTCGCAGGGGTAATACCTGTGAGGTCTTTAAGGTTCTCCGGTATAATTGTGTTTTCCTGAAAGAAACGGGCATCAGCTTCAGCAGGATCCACGTTGCCGTAGGCATCAACCCAAGTCTGGTAAAAATCCGTAGTCATAGCGGCTGCATCTGTACCACGCGTGTTCGGCCACTCAGGCCTTGGTACCAGATCTCCGGAAATAGACCAATAGGCCCAACGGCTATGCTCAGTTTGAAGCACACCGCGTTGGTCAATTGAGAATATGATTTCGGGGTTGGTATTGTTATCGTCATTGAACAAGGCAAAATATTCAGGGGACAATGAGTAAGGGCCAGCGATAATCTCGTTTGTGTACTGAATAACCTTTTGCATATCCTCTGTCCTAAAATCAGGTGTTCCGTAAGGATCTCTATAAACAGCTGCATTCAAATAGAGGCGTGCCAATAAAGCCTTAACCGCATTTCTCGAAAATCTCCCTGGCCCTTTATCATTATTAATCACATTAACGATCGATAAAAGCTCACTCTCCAGATAATCGATGGCTTCCTGACCTCTTAAAATCTCAGATAGATTAATCAATACGGATTTCTTAAAGACGAGACCCCAATTATCAAGCAACTGCATATTAAGGTATGCCTTCATCGCTATCATTTCATAAAGTGCATCCTGGGCTTCTGCATTACCTGATTCGGCTTCAGGCTTCAGTTTTTCTTCTGCCACCACTGCCCTCGCTAACGTTATATTTAGATCAGTCCAGGTGTCACCTACTAAGGTATTTCCTGGGGGCATTAGATGTTGGTGAACTTCAATAAACTTTCCACCATCAAACCAATCTCTACCCCCGCGATTGGGCAGGATGGCTTCATCTGAAGCAATCTCTTGAAGTCCAAAATTACGCGTATGCTGCCATACTTGGCGAAAGAAACCATATGTAGGAGCTACGACTCCACTAACAATTTCTGCCTGACCGGTTCCGGTTTCGGACTCGTCCAATATATCTTCTTGCAGGTCTGTACAACTAAAAAAAACCACCAAAAAGACAAGAATCGGAAATGTCTTACTAAACTTTATATTTTTCATAGTGTTGAATTGTATTTTTTGTTAAAAGAATTGTTTGTCTTATTTTTCAAAATGTTACACTAAGACTGAACAAAAACGTTCTTGCCCTTGGATAGGTAAAACGATCGATACCAAAGGTTTGGAGTTCACCTGTCGATGATCCCGTGTTTACTTCCGGATCATATCCTGAATATTCCGTTATCGTAAATAAGTTTTGACCGGTTATCGAAAGGCGGATGTTTTGTAATGCATTACC
>CAYNKN010000327.1:0-4086 GCA_964397805.1 uncultured Chryseolinea sp.
TTTGGCAGGGGCTGAATTTCTATATAAGAGCGATAAAATAAAAAAACTGCTTGACTATCAGTTTCAACCGATTGAAGAATCCTTGAAATGGTGCTGTGGATATTACATGGCAAAAATGAATTCTAAAAAATAGGGTGAAAGGTCTTAGCTTTGCATCAGATTTTACCTACTTTAGGAAAACCTTTTAGTCTATGTCGAAAGAATATCGCAAAAGAGAAGAAGGAAATGAGCTGATAAAACGATTTGAAGACCACCTCCGTAAAAAGAAAGCTGAATTTTTTGATTTAGATGTTTACGAGCAAATAATAGATTATTACATGCTTCGTGGCAAACATAACAAAGCACTTCAAGCCGTTTCGCAAGCCATTAGTCAATATCCTTTCTCTACAGAATTAGTTATTGCTAAAGCACAAATTCTTTCTAACCTAGAGGAGTTTGAGCAAGCTCTTGTATTGTTAGAGCAAGCGCATGCACTTCAACCGAACGATCCGGAAATTTTTTTAACCAAAGGTTCTATTCTTTCACTTCAAGGTAAACACCGCGAAGCGATTGAAAATTTTGAAGAATCGTTATTACTCGCAGAAGATAAAGACGAAGTATACTATCACATCGGGCTGGCACATCAAAGTCTGGAAGAATACGCGCAAGCTATAGTCGCATATAAAAAATCAATTGAAATTAATATTAATCACGATGGTTCACTTTATGAGCTGGCCTTCTGCTTAGATGTAACTGGTCAGCTTGAAAAGAGTATTGAGTTCTATCAAAAATTTATTGATGAGGATCCTTACTCTGCAGCCGCCTGGTATAACCTAGGCATCGTTTATAATAAACTTGAAAAGTTTGCCGAAGCGTTAAATGCATACGACTACGCAGTAACTATAGACGATTCGTTTGCATCAGCTCATTTCAATACGGGTAACACGTATATGAATATGGGTGACTATACCAAAGCATTAGATGCGTTTAGAAAAACAATCGATATTGAAGGACCAAGCCCTGAAGTATACTGTTGTTTAGGTGCCGCTTACGAAGGACTCGAACAATATGAGTTGGGGTTAAAATATTTTCAAAAAGCAGCCAAGCTCGATAGCCTGTATGATGAAGCGTGGTTTGGTGCAGGTGCCTGTTTAGAGAAACAAGAAAAATGGTATCAAGCATTGCACTTTTATAATAAAGCGCTTAAAATCAATACAGAAAATCCAGAGTATTGGAAATCGGTAGCACATGCAGAATTTAAAATTGGCAATACAGTTTCCAGTATAGATGCTTACGATGAAGCCAGTAAACTTGATCCAACAGATAAAGAAATCTGGCTTAATTGGTCCTATATTTATTATGAACAAGGTGATCACGAAAAAGCAATTGAAACCATTATGGGTGGTTTTGATGAATTGCCCGATGATGCCGAAATACTTTACCGCATAACTGTTTACCATATAGAGGCTGGTCGCTTTAAAGAAGCCTTTAATTATCTGGAAAATGCATTAATTTTGGACTTTGATGGCCATCACGCTCTCTTTGATTTCTTCCCTAAAGTTGAAACGCAAAAAGCGCTGTACAAAATCATCGAACAGTTTAGAAAAGAAAACAGCTAATGAACTACGATCTGAATAACCTACCTGAGCGCACAACCAAGCCCAGGCAATACGGTTTTACTATGGCCATGGATAAAGGCCTTAGCATTCGAGAAGCCGAAAATTTTGTAAGTAATTGTGCCGAACATGTTGACATTGTAAAACTGGGATGGGCAACATCATTTGTCACACCGAATTTAAAAGATAAGCTTCAAGTATATAAAGATGCCGGACTTCCAGTATATTTTGGAGGAACACTATTCGAAGCCTTTATTATTCGTGATCAGTTCGATGATTATCGAAGAATTCTCGATAAGTATGAAATGACTTTTGTGGAAGTATCCGATGGTTCTATGGATATGGATCATGATAAAAAATGTGATTACATTACCAAACTAGCTGAGCAAGTTACTGTACTTTCTGAAGTAGGCTCAAAAGACACCGATAAAATTATTCCTCCTTATCAGTGGATCGAATTAATGCAAAAAGAATTAGATGCTGGCGCTTGGAAAGTAATTGGCGAAGCACGTGAAGGTGGAAATGTAGGATTATTTCGCTCTACCGGAGAAGTTCGTTCCGGATTAGTACAAGAAATTCTTACCAAGATACCTTTTGAAAAAATTATTTGGGAAGCTCCTCAAAAAGCGCAACAAGTATGGTTTATCAAATTACTTGGCGCTAATGTAAACTTGGGCAATATTGCACCCGAAGAAATTATACCGTTAGAAACTCTACGCCTTGGTCTTCGTGGCGATACCTTTTTACACTTCTTAGGTATTGAATTGAAAAAAAACAATTCTGCGCCACCATTTGAAATTGACTAAGTCATTCTGTCAATGAGAAAAGTAAAAGATTATATTCTACTATTCTGTAAAGGAATGGGTATGGGTGCAGCTGATGTAGTGCCCGGTGTTTCAGGCGGAACTGTTGCCTTTATTACGGGTATTTACGATGAGCTCTTAAGTTCTATTAAAGAAATAGATTTAGAAGCCATTCAACTATTGATTAAGCTACGTATTGCTGACTGCTGGAAAAAAATAAATGGAAATTTTTTAGTTGTACTGTTTGCCGGAATTTTTACCAGCATTCTATCACTGGCTAAAATCATGACCTATGCCTTGCACCACCACCCTATTTTAATCTGGTCGTTTTTCTTTGGGTTAATCATAATTTCTGCTCCACTAGTCATGCGCTCCGTAAAGCGTTGGAATATCGCTACAGTCGGTGCCTTACTTATTGGAATTGCGCTGGCCTACACCATTACCATTGTTTCACCAACCCAATCGCCCGATACACTCTGGTTTATTTTTATTGCAGGGGCATTAGCCATCTGTGCAATGATACTACCCGGCATATCGGGGGCCTTTATACTCTTACTCCTCGGTAAATACCAATATCTGGTAACCGCATTAACCACTTTTAATATACCCGTTATACTTGTTTTTATTGCTGGATGTGTTACCGGGCTGCTGGGTTTTTCCAGAGTGCTTAGTTGGATTTTAAAAAACTATCACGACATCACTGTTGCCGTATTAGCTGGCTTCATGCTCGGGTCATTAAATAAAGTATGGCCTTGGCGAGAAGTAATGGAATACATTACGAACAGTAAGGGAGAACAAGTGCCCATGTTTGATAGAAGTATTTTACCTACTGACTATCTGGCTACCACTGGAAAAGATCCTCAGGTTTTCCAAGCCATTCTGTTAATGGCACTTGGTGTATTTCTTGTAATTGCTATTGAAAAAATTGCCACAAGGCTCAAAACAAAAATCTGATCATGGAAAAAATTTTTGGACTAATCGGAGCTTCCGTTAGTCACTCCTTTTCGAAATCATACTTTGATGAAAAATTCTTTCGTGAAGGTCTGCGCGATTACCGATATGAACTTTTTCCATTAGGAAATATATCCGAACTGGAACCGTTGATAAAAGAGACCAAAGGGTTATCCGGGCTCAATGTTACTATTCCGTATAAAGAACTGGTATTTCCCTACCTCGATGAAGTAGATGCCTATGCTAAGAAGATTGGTGCTGTAAACGTTATCCGTTTTAAAGACGGAAAACTAAAAGGTTACAATACCGATTCCGATGCTTTTTATGAAAGCATTGAAAAATGGCTTCCAAAAGACAAAACCTTTAAAGCCCTTATACTGGGCACGGGTGGCTCTTCTAAAGCAGTGCAAGAGGCTCTTAAAAAATTAAAAATAAAGTTTAAACTCGTTTCCAGAGACTCAGCAAAAGGAGATCTGACCTATGAGGACTTAGACAAAGACGCTAAAATAATTGAAGGATCTCACCTTATCATTAACACTACACCGCTTGGCATGAGCCCTCATACGGAAACTATGCCGCCTATTCAATACGATAAAATTGGACCAGATCATTATGTATATGATTTAATCTACAACCCGGCACGCACTATGTTCTTACAGAAATCTGAAATGCACGGTACCAAAATCAAGAATGGCTTGGAGATGCTCCACATACAAGCTGACAAATCGTGGAATATC
>CAYNKN010000328.1:0-4084 GCA_964397805.1 uncultured Chryseolinea sp.
AATGGCCGAAGTATCGCTTACGATTAACAATACAAAGAACATTTTACCTACTGAGTATTCGCAGATTACTATTACCCGCAGACTGTATCGTTCCGGAGAAAGTGAATACTTACTAAACGGGGTTACCTGTCGGTTAAAAGATATTACAAACTTGTTTCTTGATACCGGTGTAGCCTCTAACAGCTACTCGATTATCGAGTTGGGAATGGTAGATGATCTGTTGAATGACAAAGATAACAGCCGTAGAATGCTGTTTGAAGAAGCTGCTGGAATCTCAAAATTTAAAAAACGCAAGAAAGAAACACTCAAAAAGCTTGAAGATACCGATGCCGATTTAGAGCGTGTAGAAGATCTCTTATTTGAGATTGAGAAAAACATGAAGAGCTTGGAGAAGCAAGCCAAGCAAACTGAAAACTACTATCGGATAAAAGAAGAGTACAAAGAAAAAAGCATTTACCTCGCCAAGGTCGTTGTCAACAAACAAAAAGATAAGTTCAATCTGATAAACAAACAGATTGAAGATGAGAACGTGCAAAAGGTAATGCTTACAACAACCATTGCCGAAAAAGAAGCCGCTATTGAAAAAGCCAAAGCCGAACTTATCGTTAAAGAAAAAACATTAAGCTCGCGTCAAAAAGCCATTAACGAGTTTGTCGCCAAAATCAGGCAATACGAAAGCGAAAAGCAAATTAAAAACGAACGCTTAAAGTACTTGAACGATCGGGCGGCTGGTCTTCGTGAACAAATTGAGCAGGACAAAAAAAGTAATGAGCGAGCGCGCTTTAGTATTCAAAGTCTGGAAACCGAAAAGATTGCTGCTGAAGAGATTCTTGCCGAGATAACGCAAAAGTTGGCCTTCTTAAAAAATGATTACGAAAAGCAAAAGCAAGTTACCACCGAAATACAAACGCAGGCCGATTCAACCCGCAGAGTTCAACGTGAGAAGCAAGAAGAGAGCTTTCAAATAAATAAAGGTGTTGAGATACGTGAGATACAAGTTTCATCACTAAAACAAGAATTGGAGAAAACAGCTACTGACAGCACGCAACAAAGTGCTAGCTTAGTAGAGTTTGAAAATAAGCTTTCCATTCTTCAAAACGAACTCGCAGTAAAAAATAAGGATCAGGAAAATTTAAAGCGAGAAGAAGAAGAAATACAAGAACGCATTACTGGCGCGGAGAAAACCATCGAAATGATCCGCGAAGAAATGAATGTTACCGGACGCAAACTTGATGCACGGCAAAACGAATACAACCTTACTAAGTCGCTTGTTGAAAACCTGGAAGGGTTCCCTGAAGCCATCAAGTTTTTACGTAAAAAAGTAGCAAAGAATGCTCCCCTACTTTCTGACATTCTAACAACCTCTGAAGAGTTTCGCGTAGCCATTGAAAATTATTTAGAGCCATACTTAAACTACTACATCGTTGAGCATGAGTCGGAAGCTTACGAGGCGATTAACATTCTAAGTGATGCCGCTAAAGGCAAAGCACATTTCTTTATCCTAGATTCTTTCGAAAAATTTGATCCGACACCCGGAAGAATTTACGATAATGCGTTTCCTGCAACAGAAATTATTGAGTACGACCAGAAGTATAAAAAACTGATGGCATTTATTCTCGATAAAGTATACATCTACGAGGGGGATACTAAAAAACTACCATCAACCGATGAGAACATTTTTATCACTAAAAATGGTAAACTAACAAAACGTAGATTTAGCATATCAGGCGGATCAGTTGGTTTGTTTGAAGGCAAAAAAATAGGTCGGGCTAAAAACATGGAGAAGCTCGAAAAAGAAATTAAGGAGCTAACCGCTAAGCTTGATGATATCCGCAACAGCTTGCTAGAGAAACAAGCCGACCTGGAGAAGTTGCGAAATAATAATATTCGCAGCCGCATGGAAGAGGTGCAGCAAAGTATTCGTCAGGTAAATGATGAATATGTTTCCTTACGCACCAAGCGCGAGCAGTTCTCACAAATGCTGAACAATGCCGATCTACGAAGAGAAGATATTCTCGAAAAAATAGACGTGCTTTTAAACGAGCTCGATAGTTTAAAACCGCAAGCACAGCAAGCGCTTCACGATTTAGAAGAATATGAAAATAAGTTAGCGCTTGCTACCGAAACATTAACTGCTAATAGCGAACTACTCAGTCAGAAATCAGCTGCCTACAACGAACAAAATATTTTCTTCCATCAACAAGAAAACAGAGTAAAAAGCATTGAGCAAGAATCGCGATTCAAACAAGAATCGATGGATCAAAGCAGCCAACGTATTGCTGTAAATGCTGAGGAACTTACCAAGAATGAAGGTGAGATAAAGATCATCATTGAGACCACCCAATCTAACGATGATGAATTATTGGGCATGTATGCCGAGAAAGAAGAAATGGAGAAAGGGTTAAGCGAAGCTGAAAAAGAATACTACGAATCGCGTGGTATTATTGATCAGTTTGAAAAAGCCATTCGTGAAGTACAGCATCAACGTCAGCATACCGATACGTTGTTAATGGAATTGCAAAACCAGTTGAACGAAAGTAAAATGCAATTGAATTCAGTGAAAGAAAGACTTTCCGTGGAGTTCAATATCGACCTTGACTCGGTGACCGGACAATCTACGCCAGAAGAATCGGAAGAGTTAGCGCAAGCTGATGAAGATAAAGTACGCGTAGATGTACAAAAAATGCGCGACCGTCTGGATAACATGGGGCCGATTAACCCGATGGCCATGGAAGCATACACCGAGATCAAGCAGCGTAACGACTTCATCTTAACGCAAAAAGAAGATTTACTCAAGGCGAAAGAATCGCTGTTTAATACCATTGCCGAAATTGAGGGGGTTGCCAGCCAAACATTTATGGAGGCTTTCAATCTTATTAAGGAACATTTTGTGCGTGTATTTCGCTCGCTATTTACAGAGGGTGATGAATGCGATTTACGCTTAGTCGATCCAAACAATCCGCTAGATTCCGACATCGATATTATTGCCAAACCGAAAGGCAAAAGACCATTAACAATCAACCAGCTTTCGGGTGGAGAAAAAACACTTACGGCCACGGCATTGCTCTTTTCGATGTACTTATTGAAGCCTGCTCCCTTCTGTATTTTTGATGAGGTAGACGCACCGTTGGATGATGCCAACATTGATAAGTTCAATAACATCATCCGTAACTTCAGTAAAGATTCGCAGTTCGTTATTGTTACTCACAATAAACGCACAATGAGTTCAACAGATGTTATTTATGGTATTACTATGGTAGAGAAAGGTATATCTAGAGTAGTTCCGGTTAACTTACGTGAATTGGCGTAATCGACTTTGTGATCGCTCTTAATGTGTTGCCGATTTCTTGTAGAGATTGGCAACCGCTCGAAGTCCGTTTAGTGTAAGGTATGGATCAATTTGTACAAATTCTTTTTGCAGCGGTTGTATAATGGACGATAATCCTCCGGTTGCAATAGCTGGTAGTTGATCATCGCCTACTTCTTGCCGAATGGTTTGAAGCATGTGCTTAACCATTCCTTCATACCCCATTAACACACCTGCTTGAATAGCGTGTACTGTTCCTTTTCCCAATACCGAAGCAGGCATTACCAACGGTACATCAAAAAGTTTAGCCGTATTTTGTGATAGCGATTTTATTGCTGTCTTTAAACCGGGTGCAATGGCTACACCCAAAATTTCACCTTCGGTGGAAATAACGGTAAACGTAAGTGCCGTACCAAAATCAACCACCACACAACTACGCTTCAATTGAAGATACGCTGCCAACGCATTGGCTACCAGATCAGATCCAATTTCATACGGGTTTAAAATTTTTATCGGAAGTTGCCTATAAAGCGCTGCTCCTAATACAATCGGTTCTTGCTTTATTACGGTAGCACAAACATGCTGGAGCTTGGCCGTGAGATCTGGAACAACACTGCTTATAACAACCTGCTGCACATCATCAATAGCCAACCTAGACTCAAACAAATAATCATGCAAACGCAAGGCATAAAAAACTTCGGGTTGTTCTAACGCTGAGGGTATACGCCAGGTATGTATCCATTGGTCGGACTGATTTAATCCAAGTGTTATATCTGA
>CAYNKN010000329.1:0-4083 GCA_964397805.1 uncultured Chryseolinea sp.
GATGGTCACGCTGTTCGTAACCCATATGGAAAACAAATGGGCTTTATGTTGGCTAACTTCAAACGCGGTCGTGGTGACTACGCTGGTATTGCTGGTCGATTAAACGATGGTGCTCTTATTACCTCTTACATTTATGAATATCCTCCTAACGATTACGGCTTATACAACATGGCTGGTAATGTTAGCGAATGGGTACAAGATGTTTATCGCCCCATGTCATTCCAAGATTTTGATGATTTAAACCCGATTCGTAGAGATGGTTTCTTAGATCCTGCTACAGGTTTTAATTCTGGTTACAATAGCGACTTTGAGAAAAACCCCGAATCATTTACTTCTTTAGTAACAGATCGTTCGAGAGTATACAAAGGTGGCTCTTGGAAAGATGTTGCTTATTGGATGTCGCCAGGAACAAGACGTTACTTAGATCAAGATTCTGCTACGGCAACTGTTGGTTTTAGATGCGCTATGATTAGAGCGGGCTCAAACTACTAAGGCTTAACTCACTATATTAAAAACCCTGGCTAACGTCAGGGTTTTTTTATGCCTCTGCAATACAGGCTATGCTCAGTTTTCTACATCCTGTTGTCAGTAACACATTGGCACACGCCTCAACGGTGGCTCCTGTGGTAATCACATCATCTACCAAAAGGATATGCTTACCTTTAACTATTTCTAAATCTTTCATTGTAAAGACGGTCTCCACATTTTCCCATCGTTTTAGTCTGGTTTTTCGTGTTTGTGTTTGCGTATTCACTAACCGTTCAACTACATCATCTGAAAATGGGACACCAAGTTTTAATGAAATACCCTCTGCCAACATCGCACTTTGATTATACCCTCTGCTCCGCTTTTTGGTGCTAAACAGCGGTATCGGAATAATCAGCTGAACAGGATCTTCAGCTGTGATTACTTTTAACTTTTCTGCTAGTAATTTTCCAAGCACAATACCAATTTCAGGATGGTTTCTATACTTCAGTGCATGCATAAGCTTTTGCACCCGACCACTTTTATTAAATTTAAAAAGTGCCATTGCATAAGTTATTGGAACGCGATAATGGAGTCTTTTCCATAGGGCATTTTCAACATCAGCATAATGATCGGTAAAAGGCAGCTCCAGTTTACAGGTTGAGCAAATTGTACTTTCTCCTTTTACTAACGATTCACCACAAGCATGGCAGTAAACCGGGAAGAACAACGAGATAAAATCAAAGAGGATTTCTGTTAGTGAAGGGTTCATCTTTTAAGAATATCTTTGCCAACAACTGTTATTCTAAAATAACAGAAAACAAATAAAAAATGGGGTTAGTAGAGGATTTTAATAATTATCGCAGCAGAATGAATGATAAGATTGCGGAAGCCGACAATCTTATTTTGAAAAGGATTTTTAACCTGGATACCAATGCCTATGCTGCCGGGCATTTAGATGTAAAATCAAAAGAATTGATTGGTCTTACCTGCTCACTAGTTCTTCGTTGTGACGATTGTGTAAAGTATCATTTAGGCAAGTGCCATGAGCTTGGTTTTACTACAGCAGAGGTTCATGAGGCAATGGGCGTAGCAACACTTGTTGGGGGAACCATTGTTATTCCGCATTTACGGAGAGCTTTCGAATTTTGGGATGAGCTAAAACAACAGCATGTTTAAACGTGACCTTGACCTTGACCGTGCTTGGGCTTCTCTCTTAAATGTGATCGAAGAACTTATTGGTAAAAAGCCAAAAGACCTCAATGGAGTTCTGTTTCTAATTGGCGTTCAGGAATTAGGGAAGGGCTTTCAGCTTTTTAGCAAAGAAGAAAAACAAGATTTAATGCACATTGGTATTTGTAAAGTGTTGAGTTACTCCGGTTACTATGAATTAGAGGGGCTTGATCATCAGGGATGGCCCCATTGGCGAGTCACCGAAAAACTTCCTCATTTTGATTTGTTAGAACAGGAAAAGCTTCTCAAAATACATGTTATGGAATATTTCGAGAAGGAGTTTGATTGGCTACCTCCTAATTCGGTTATTTCTTAAAGTAAATTGGCTTTAGTACACAATTGGTTTTGTCAAAAGTAGTTTAGCGCTTATCTTAGAATTTACTCAAACTTTGAAGATAGTAGTTGCGTTTTGATCATTAATCAGAGATGGTATGGGAGCAAAGGTGGAGCACATTCGGGAAAAGATTCAATCATTCAAAAGAAGGTATTACCTAAATATTTTTTTGAGAGGACTTATTTTGTCTCTTTCTATAATTCTCTCGTATTTTTTATTGGTTACTCTTTTAGAACATGCTTTGTGGCTTAGCTCGTGGGCAAGATTATTACTGTTTATTACTTTCTTTGGAATCGTGGGGTTTTGCGTTTTCCGATTTTTGAAAGAGCCGCTACAATGGTGGGTAGCAAAACGCGGTATTACTGAGGAAGAAAGCGCCAAAGTAATTGGTTCTTTTTTACCTGCTGTGAGTGATCGGTTACTCAATCTTCTTCAGCTGTCTTCCGCCAACTATAGCACTTCATTAGCCAGCGCCAGTATTGATCAAAAAGCAAAAGAATTTGAATCGATTTCCTTTGAAGGCTTCATCGACCTCCGTGAAAATAAGCAATACCTAAAGTTTTTATTTCTACCGGTGTTCATCGTATTGGGCATTCTGTTTTTTAATCGACAGCTCATTACCGAAAGCACCGAAAGGATTTTCCATTTTAATAGACAATATTCACCACAAGCGCCTTTCGAATTTATTATTGTTAACCAAACACTAACCGCATTTTACAGCGAAGACTTCACACTAAACGTAAAGCTTGAAGGAAATGCCTTGCCTGAAAATGCTTACATAGTTATTGGCAATCAGCGCTTAAAACTAGAGAAGTTATCAGCGGGAGATTTTTCGATTACCTTTGATAACCTACAGCGAGCATTCGACTTTCAACTTGAGGCTGCCGGATTTTACTCAACCTTGTTTAAGGTCAACCTAATTAGCAGGCCAGAGCTTACACAGTTTAACGCCACGCTCGAATATCCAAGGTACTTACAACGAAAGTCTGAGAAGCTAAGCAACGTGGGTAATCTGGAAGTACCCGAAGGAACTACTGTTCGCTGGAGTCTTAATACACAAAATACGAAAAGTGCCAGTATAAAATTTACTTCTGATAATACCTCTAATAACCTTCAATATGATGGTAATCAGTTATTTAGCTATAGTAAAGAATTTAGAAATCCCGATGGATACGAGATTGCCCTCGAGAATGACGAAAGTAGCAACAAAGACAAAATTACGTACCAGATAAATGTTATTAAAGATGAGTTCCCTAGTATAGTAGTAAATCACTACAACGATTCTGTTCTTTTTAAACGTGTTATTCTTAGTGGTATGATTGGAGACGATCATGGTGTGTCTAAGCTAGCACTTCACTTTCGGGTTAAAAATGAAAAGGATGTAGAGATCCTTTCTAAAGCCATACCGCTAAACATTTCCAAAAGTCAGCTTCAGCAAAGCTTTTTTTATAATTGGTCGCTTGACTCTGTGAAATTAAATCCAGGAGATCAATTAGATTATTATCTAGAGGTTTGGGACAATGACGGAGTAAATGGCAGCAAGTCAACTAAAACAGCTCGTTATAATTTTATGGTTCCATCCGCGGAGAACTTGGTTGCTGAAATCAAACAAACACAACAAAAAACGGAGCAGCGAATAGATCAGAGCGTTGGTAAAGCCAATAAGTTGCAAGATAAAATTGAAGAAGCTAGTCAAAAATTAAAAGGTAAGAGAAACTTAGATTGGCAAGACAAAAAAATGCTTGAAGATATACTTGAACAAAAGAATAGTCTGGATCAAGCAATTGAACAATTGAAGGAACAAAATAAACTACTAGAAGAAAAGAAAGATGCCTTTACTGAGCAAGATGAGCGCATCCGTGAAAAGGCAGCTCAAATTCAAAAATTAATGGATGAACTGCTTGACGAAGAAACGAGGAAGCTTTTTGAAGAACTTCAAAAGATGTTAGATAACAATAAAGTTATTACTGATATCCAAAAACTTTTGGACAAGCTGAATCAAAACACCAATAACCTTGAAAAGGAACTAGAGCGTACTTTAGAACTCTTTA
>CAYNKN010000330.1:0-4079 GCA_964397805.1 uncultured Chryseolinea sp.
ACCCGGAGCGCAGGGCTAATAACGAAGCTAAAAACCGTCAACCGCTTGGTTTTGGGTCACGTGTTGATGTAATTACGAGTGGAAACTGGGAATAACTTGCAAACCACTGCACTGCACTACAAACTCATTAAGAAAATCAAGGACGAGCGTTTTGATGAAGAGCGCCTTGACCAATATCTGCTAATCATACACCTCGGAACACGCGATTTCCAACTATGCGTAATTGACGAAGAAGATAACAAAATTCTTCTTTTAGAAGATTTTGTTTTGCCCTCACTCACTTCGCATGAGGAGCTTTTGGAGATTCTTGATAACCTATTCGATTCGCATGCTTTGCTCAAAGCCGGCTTTTGGAAAAAAATCAA
This sequence comes from uncultured Chryseolinea sp., assembly GCA_964397805.1. GTDB lineage: Bacteria > Bacteroidota > Bacteroidia > Cytophagales > Cyclobacteriaceae > Chryseolinea. Next base: position 366 of record CAYNKN010000330.1, read on the forward strand.
GATATCTGTAAAAAATGCCAAGTTCGTTCAGGTACCAATGGCACTTTATGCCGAGGAAGCTTCACTGGAATACTTAAAGTTTAATGCAGCGATCAATCCCGTAAAAGAAATTGCGCTTTCTTCCATTAACGAGCGCGCACAAGCTGTAACTGTTTTTGCCGTAAATAAAGATTTGTACGAGTGGCTTAATCGAATTTACCCCAACAGAAAACCAATTTTTACTCATCAGGCAGCCGCGCTCATTGAAGGTGTAATGGAGTATGCCGAAGACCGAAAGGATAACCCGCTTTATGTTTATATCGATCGGTTTAAGCTCCATATCATTGCCTGCCCCGAAGGAAAACTTACCTACTATAACCAGTTTTCCATCAAACAATTTTCCGATTACATCAAGTACATTATGTTAGTGATGAAGTCACTCAACATGAATCAACAATCGAGTGAAGTAGTGCTTTGGGGTTATATTGGCAAAAACTCTCCACACTATAATGAATTTTATAAGTATATCAATAACGTTAGGTTTGGCGATCGTCCGAAGACACTATCCTTCAATTACATCTTTGACGAAGTACAAGAGCATCATTTCTTTGATCTCTTTAGTTCACATTTAATCAACTGATTAATTTCAACTCAACAGAGCAATTGGTAATTCCTATGCTTTTAGCGATCTTTCACGCTACCATTTAGGAATACTATGGCAAAAAGAATCGCGCTTTTCCCCGGATCATTTGATCCATTCACTAAAGGACACGAAGATATTGTACTCCGCGGTCTGCAACTTTTTGATGAGATCATTATTGCCATAGGGTATAATAGTCAGAAAAGTAATCGATACTTCCCCATCGATATGATGGTAGAGCGCATTGAACAAGCTTTTGTTCACAGGCCGAATATTAAGGTGGTAACCTTCTCTGAACTTACGGCAGAATTTGCCCGAAAGAATGGCGCAAATTTTTTGCTAAGAGGTCTACGAAATACAACAGACTTTGAATATGAGAATAGCATTTCGCAGGTAAACCGAAAGCTCAACGAAGAAATGGAGTCTGTTTTCTTAATTACTACACCGCAGCTCGCATGGATTAGCTCATCCATTATTCGTGAAGTGCACCGCTATGGTGGCGATGTTTCCGCCTTTTTACCGTACAAATTGTAAGTTGCCGTAGCGCCTTGTTATCGCGAAGACTTTACTGAATTAAGCTGATAGTATTGCTCAAACACGTAGCTAATCGATTTGTAAGAATGTTGTAGCGCGTGATAAACTTCCTTACTACTCATCCACCGTACCTCTTCAATATCTTCCGTCATATCCGGGCGCATTTTAACATCATCAATTACATCCATCATATACCACTTTGTTTTTTTTATCATGGCACGTTTATTCATGGTATACGTGTGCCAAGTGGTACAAATTTTTTTGCCCAGCCGAACCGTAATATTGCATTCCTCTTCAATTTCGCGCACAGCCGTTTGCTTACTGTTTTCACCGCGTTCACGTTTTCCTTTTGGAAGATCCCACTTTTTCATCCGGTAGATCATCAGAAACCGATCTTTTTTTCGAACGATACCTCCTGCTGCTTTGACCACTTTAAACTTATTACGCAAATGCACTTTAATATCCTCGTAGTTAGTAACCGAAAGCACTAAGGATAATAAATTAGTAGGCACTTTAGAATCCAGAAAACCAAGCAATACATCTAACTCGTTTGTCGAAACATTTTTCACCCACACATGGTGGATGAGTTTTGCTTGTACTAGCGGTTCTGTAGCGATATCTACAGTATGATTTATCAGACCCTGATCAGGTTGTTCCGCAGCTTTTAAAATCTGCACAGGGATATCATTGATAAAAATGATCATTCAATATAGGTTACAGGCTCTCCACCTTCGCAAAAGAGTAAATTATTCGGAAGCCGACAAACAGATTTAAGATATTTTTACCCTGATATCTACATTCGCGTACTTTTAAAAAAGGAATAACCTTAAATTTCGACATTATGCCCATAATTAAAGTTCAAGAAGAAACAGCCGGAAAGATTGCCGCCATGTTGCTTCAAATACAAGCCATTAAATTAAATATTGATAAACCCTTTACGTGGAGCTCTGGCTGGAAATCGCCCATATACTGCGACAATCGGTTATCGTTATCTTACCCAGAGATTAGAAGTTCGATTAAGGAAGGACTTGTAGAAGCCATTAAACAGAATTTTTTTACTGCTGAATCCATCGCTGGAGTAGCTACCGCGGGAATCGCTCAAGGAGCCTTGGTGGCCGAAAGCATGAACTTGCCCTTTTTATATGTTAGACCAAAACCAAAAGATCACGGCATGGAAAACCTGATCGAAGGTCGGGTGCTTAAAGGACAAAAAGTTGTGGTTGTCGAAGATTTAGTTTCAACCGGAGGAAGTTCATTAAAGGCTGCTCAAGCTTTAAAAGATGCTGGCTTTGAAGTATTGGGCATGGTATCTATTTTTAATTATGGTTTTGATATTGCCACGCGCAATTTTTACGAAGCCAACCTATCGCTAATTAGTTTAAGCGACTATAACAGTTTACTACATTATGCGCTTCAACAAGAATTTGTCACGGAAGATGAAGTAATATCGCTAAAAGCCTGGCGTGTCGATCCATCTAACTGGAAAAAGTAATCCCTGCATTAGCTACCATGCTTAATACCTTTGCGCCTCCTACTGCTGCTACTAAAGCCGCTTCAGTAATACCTACGCTTAGTAAAAAAACCAAAATAGTGGTTATTGGTGCAGGTGCCTTTGGCGGTTGGACTTCCTACTACCTACAACAAAAAGGCTTTCAAGTAACGTTAGTAGATGCCTGGGGAGCAGGGCACTCGCGATCCAGCTCAGGAGATGAAACACGCGTTATCCGCTCTACCTACGGAGGCAATGAATTGTACTTTGATTTAAATGTTCGCGCACTGGAATTGTGGAAGGAAAATCAAAAAGTATTTGACCGACAACTGTTTTATAACACCGGTGTGCTCTGGTTCTGCTACACAAAAAAGACACCGTTAGTAGAAGACTCCATTCCGTTTGCCATCAAACACGGTATGATGTACGAGTACCTGTCGCCAGCACAACTTCAAAAAAAATATCCCCTTGTAAATACAGCCGATCTGCATCATGCTTACTTCGATCCCTATGGCGGATACCTTAAAGCACGTGAATCATGTCAAGCTGTAGTCGAAAATTTTATTAAACAAGGTGGAAAGTACCAGCAGGCCAGTGTACTTCCTCCGCTAGACACCGCCACTAATCTAAATACTATTTCGCTTTCCAATGGATCGACTATATCAGCAGATATTTTTGTGTTTGCTTGTGGAGCTTGGTTAGGTAAAATTTTTCCAAACCTTTTGCAGGATGTAATTACCTGCTCAAAGCAGGAAGTTTACTACTTCGGTGTTCCTCAAAACCAAGCCGCTGCATTTGATAATTTCCCAGCATGGATTGATGTAGATGGGCAGGATTTTTACTACGGCATTTCCGGTAATGCACAACGAGGTTTTAAAATTGGTGTTGATAAACGTGGTGAAAAATTTGATCCTACAACAGGCGAGCGTGTGTTGAATACCGATGTATTGCTTAATGCGAGAAAGTTTTTAATACATCGATTTCCAGCCTTAAAAAATGCCCCGCTTATTGAGAATAGAGTGTGTCCGTACGAAAATTCACCTGACGGAAATTTTATTTTTGATGTACACCC
>CAYNKN010000331.1:0-4072 GCA_964397805.1 uncultured Chryseolinea sp.
ATTTATACCTAAAAAAGATTGTGCTTTTTTTCCTGCGTTAAATTTTAAACCAATATCGGTATTCACTTCTGCCCATGAAGTCATAAAAGCATCAACTGATACAAGGGGTGCATTACCCGGTTTTTTGGTGATAACATTTATTAGTCCTCCAACTGCTTCCGATCCATACAACGTAGAGGCTGGGCCTTTTACAATTTCTATTCGCTCAATTAACGATTGCGGAATACCCGTAAGACCATACACGGTGGCAAGTCCACTAACGATTGGCATGCCATCAATCAGAATCATGGTGTAAGGCCCTTCCAAACCATTAATATGAATATCGCCTGTATTACAAACATTACAATTAATTTGTGGACGAACACCATTTATATTTTGTAGTGATTCGAAAATGGATGGAGTTGGATTTGCCTTAAAGAATGCGGGTGAATAAACTTCTATTGCCACCGGACTTTCCAGTTTGCTTACTTCCTTCATCGTACCCGAAACTACAACCTCATGTAAGCGCGATGTGTTTTCATGCATCTCAAAATTTTGAACAACGGTACCTGTAGATGGACTAAGTGTTATGAGCTTGGTTTGTGATTGATAACCGATAATAGTAACGGTGAGCGCATAGCTGCCAAGGGGTAGATTGTTAATTTCATACAATCCATTTTCGTTAGTCATGCTTCCATAGGAAGTTCCGCTAATAAATACATGGGCAAATTCTAAAGCGTTGTTGCCGGTTGATACTTTACCCAAAATACTTCCCTGTTGGGCATAGCTTTTAACAGATAGCGTAGCAAAAATAAAAATCCAGAGCGTTCTCATGTTTATTATTAGACCAGCAAATTTATAAAGTTAGATTTATCTAACAAAAAAGTAAGCTGAATTATTTTACCTTTATGCCATAATGAATAGTTATGGCGTCCCAAACCGAAGAGAATTACTTAAAAGCAATGTTTACCTTAACCGATGCCAATGGTGAGGCCTCTGTTTCCGATCTCAGCGCTCAACTTCAAGTAAGTACACCTACTGTTAATAGTATGATAAAAAATCTCTGTGAGCAGGGGTTAGTAAACTATGAAAAGTATAAGCCCTTAACACTTACGGCAAAAGGTAAGAAGGAAGCTGCGTTAGTTATTCGCAAGCATAGGCTTACAGAAATGTATTTGGTAGAAAAAATGGGTTTTGGTTGGGAAATGGTGCATGAAATAGCCGAGCAAATTGAGCACATTAAATCACCGATTTTTTTCGATCGGATGGCCGAACTCTTGGGTCATCCTACTATTGATCCCCACGGCTCACCGATTCCGGATAAGAATGGAAAAATGAGTTCAAAACCATACGAAAAATTAAGTACTTGTAAAGCGGGCGATTCAGTAAAGCTTGTCGCACTCGCTCAGTCGTCTGAAGAGTTTTTAAAATTCTTAAACGCTAAAAAACTTAGTTTAGGATTGACTCTTACCATAGAATCGGTGGAAGAATTTGATGGAAGTATGACCGTTTTTTTTACGAATCGGAGAGAGACATTAAGTTCTGTAGTATGCGAAAGACTTCTGGTAGAGCGGTAGGCGGTTAAAGTTTGGTAGCGCCACAGCCATTTGCTAACGTGAAGGTTAGGAATGCAGGTATTCGATAAACCAATTCATCAGAACGCCACCAAGGCTGAAACGATTACAGTAAATGCTTGGTAATAGCTTGATAATCAACAAATAGATTTTTTTAGTACGAAGACATCCTCACGCGAAGGCTTCTGTTATCTTTGCAGCCATGTCGCAACAGATACTTATCCTTGATTTCGGTTCTCAATACACACAGCTTATCGCGCGAAGGGTTCGCGAGCTTAATGTTTACTGCGAAATTCATCCTTACAACAAAATACCTTTCATTACTTCGGCTGTTAAAGGTATAATCCTTTCTGGAAGTCCGTGTTCGGTGCGGGATAATGGATCGCCCGATATCGACTTGACAGTTTTTGATGGAATACCCCTACTCGGTGTTTGTTATGGCGCTCAACTTATTGCGCAGAAACATGGTGGTAATGTATTGCCTTCTCAAATACGCGAATATGGTAGAGCCAAACTATCAACGGTAGATCACCACAGCGATTTATTAAAAGAGATTTCACTCGACACCCAAGTATGGATGTCGCATGCCGATACCATTGCGTCAGTACCTGATACTTTTCAAGTCATTGCCAGCACCCCCTCGGTGCGTATAGCGGCTTATCAGGTAATTGGGAAACCTATGTATGGAATTCAGTTTCACCCAGAAGTTACTCATACCACGGAAGGAAAAAATCTACTTCGAAATTTTGTAGTACATATTTGTGCTTGTGCACAGGATTGGACACCCGATCAATTTGTAGAAACAACGGTAGCTGAGTTAAAGGCTAAGTTAGGCGATGATCAGGTAGTGATGGCGTTGTCGGGTGGGGTAGACTCTACCGTGGCTGCTGTTCTGGTTCATAAAGCCATTGGGAATAACCTACACTGCATTTTTGTCGATAATGGCTTATTGCGTAAAGGCGAGTTTCAACAAGTCTTGGATTCGTATCAACACATGGGTCTTAATATTAAAGGTGTTGACGCAAAAGAGAAATTTTACGCGGCATTGCGCGACCTCACCGAACCTGAAGCTAAACGCAAGGCTATTGGTAAAACTTTTATTGAAGTATTCGATGAGGAGGCTCATTACCTGCACGATGTAAAGTGGCTTGGGCAGGGAACCATTTATCCCGATGTAATCGAGTCGGTTTCTGTTAAGGGGCCTTCGGCTACTATTAAGTCGCACCACAATGTTGGCGGCTTACCAGAAAAAATGAAAATGAAAGTAGTCGAACCACTCAATACATTGTTTAAAGACGAAGTACGGATTGTCGGAAAAACATTGGGTATCGATCCGGCTATTCTTGGCCGTCATCCTTTTCCAGGACCTGGTTTAGGTATTCGGATATTGGGAGATATCACAGCCGACAAAGTAGCTATTTTGCAGGAAGTCGATCATATTTTTATTGATGGACTAAAAACGCACGGCCTTTACGACAAGGTGTGGCAAGCAGGAGCCATGTTACTTCCGGTTCATTCGGTTGGTGTTATGGGTGATGAACGTACCTACGAAAAGGTAGTTAGTTTACGCGCAGTAACCAGCACCGATGGGATGACAGCCGATTGGGCACACTTGCCGTATGAATTTCTGGCAACCGTATCCAGCGATATCATCAATAAAGTGAAGGGTGTAAACAGAGTGGTATATGATATCAGCTCAAAGCCACCGGCAACCATTGAGTGGGAATAGAACTCCGCTAACAGATTTGTGATTTTAAAGCTGGCATTTCTATTTTAATGTGGTGGATTAAAGCATCGCGTTCACACAAGGATGAGTTACTCACGATAGTCGATAAGGCTTCGTTAATAAAATGTATATGGTAACACGAATAATTTTTTTACTCTTAATAAGTATTACTACCTCAACATGGGCGCAGGTAGATTACAATAAGCAATACTTTAATGCCAAGGCTTTATTTCGTGAAGGTAAGTACAACCTGGCGATGGAAAGTTTTAAACCACTTATTCCATATGATCAGCGCAATGCGTTTTCAGAATATGCATCGTTTTACTACGCGCTCGCGGCTTACCAACAAGGCTTTCGTGCCGTAGCGAAAGATATGTTTAACCAAATTAAAACACTTCACCCCAAGTGGGATAAGATGGATGAAGTAAACTTTTGGCTGGGTAAAATTCATTTAGAAGATCGCGATTATTTTCAAGGCTTGCGATTGCTTCAGAGTATTCAAGATAAAAAAATACAGAAAGATGCTGAGGCTCTAAAGTCAAAAAATATTTCGTTGATTACGGATGTAGAAACACTTAATTCCATTCTGAATCAATACCCAAAAGAAGAAGTAGCCGCTAAAACTTTAGCAGCTATACTAGCCAGTAATTTGGCAGAAGGAAACAATAAAGAACGAGTAGAAAAACTTATTGAGCAGTATAAATTTAAACGAACCGATTTTATACCGGAGGCACCGAAAACATTTTATAAGGATATGTATTCCGTTTCGGTGGTGATGCCATTTATGGTAAAT
>CAYNKN010000332.1:0-4058 GCA_964397805.1 uncultured Chryseolinea sp.
ATTCTGGGAGTCGCAATAAAAACCTGAACCATGAAAAAACCCCTCAAAACCCTCAATCAACTGCTTTGAAAAATCACTAAACTCAAGGTTGCTTTTATACCTTTTGAAGGCATTTACACTTCCTTTAACACCTAATTCCACCAACGCTGTTTGCAAGGTTATTCGCTTCTCCCAATTGCCTGATCCGGTGTAGGTAAAGGTGACACGCGGGCGCATACGTGTATTATCTGTCGCCTCGCTTACACTATCAATTTTAAGATCAAAGAATTCATCTTCAAGCGCTCTTCGATTAAGTTCTTCAGCGGTAATCCGATCGTAAGCACCAGTAAAGAACGTGTTAAAGTATTGCCCTTGAATACCATCCATTACTGATGATGGTGGCTGGGATACATTGTAGTACAAAGCACGTGCTAGTGGATCTACCGGATTATCGGCATTTAACTGATCAATTCCTGGAGTAGCCAAATGGTATTGTAACACCACAAAGTCGGCAGAGTCGCGACTCGTTTTTTGGTTTACATAAATGTTGTTGAAGTAATCATCCGCAAAGTTGCTAGGTGTAAACGAATCGTTTGTAAAGTGTTCTACAAGAACATTCTTCTTCTTCTCACCAATAAAAATATTATCGAAAGCAAAACCATCCCATATCCGCGATCCATCCTGATCAGGTACGTTTACATCGTTCGATGCAATGGCAAAACGAAGAACCACTAAGTTTCTAGAAAGTACTGGGATTTCATCAAGCGCAAAACGCGCACTTTTCCACCCCGTAGTTATATCGTCCGACCATGCAAAATTATCTTGGCCGCCAGGGGCACTCGCCAAATCTCTTCGGTTGTACCAATTAATACCTCGTCCGTTTGCATCGCCCAAAGTTTCCCATGTTGTGCCACCATTGATCGAGTATTGTAACACCACACCATCCGAACCGGGCTGAAGATCTGTCCAATAATCAAATGAAATCATCGGGCGTTTTAATTGCGACAAGTCCAGACAAGGCCCGATAATTTCAGACTGTTCATTTCTATAATAGGTACTTAAATCAATTGCTGCATTCTGGTTTTTACCAGTCCACCACGCATTAGAACCCGAAGCAGCTTCATTAATCCGACTACCGGTTGGTGTTCCCCATATCCAACTGGTATCAGAAGCAATCGCTACTGGCACCCATGAATCTGGCCCATTTTCAAAATCAGTAAAGTAATTATCGGCAGCAGAGAGCACTTGAAAATCTTGTATAAAAACGGTGTTTGTTCTTGACCGTTCACAGCCTTCTACTGTTCGTACGGTTAAGGTAACATCGTATAAACCAATATCATCATAATCATGTCGTGGTTCACTATATGTTCCAAAAGTATTACCATCATTTGCTCCAGCAGGTATCATTGCGCTCTTCATTCCAAAAGGTATGGAATATCCATTACCAAAGTTCCAGCTATATTCAGAGAGCGTTACATTAGGACCTTCGGTGCTGAAGTCGGTGAATTCAGCCGTTTCAATACCAATACAAAAACTTCGGATATTAAAGTTTACTGTTGGCACGGCACCGACCTGTATATCTTTTGTGTCCTGATTCCCACACCCTTGATTTGTCGTAACCGTTAGTCGAACAGTTTTTGGTCCTGCGGTTGGATAGAGATATACCGGATTGGCGGATACCCCATTATTTCCATTACCATCTCCATACGACCAATTGTAGGAAACAATTTCACCTCCTGATTCATTTCCGTCTGGAAAGAAAGAAGCATCAGTAAAGGTAAGTGCATCGGTTACGCAAGTATTATCCACTGTGATGTTCGCTTTTGGTGCCGAGAATACAGTTACGGTTTTGGTTAAGGTATCTGTAGCGTCTAACTGGTTAGTAAAAATGTACTGCACGAAGTAAGTACCAGCAGCAAGATCCTCCGTATTGATGAAGAAATCTGTTCCACTAAAAATAATTCGTGAGGGTATATCCGGACTTCTAAAGAGCGCTTGCTTGGCATCAGGATCATTCCACGCGGGGAAACCTATGAGTTTGAGCACACCATTATTCACAATACTACTCGCACAAATTTGCGGCATACCTGTTCCGCTGGTTGTTTGTGTTTCAATATCAAACTCGATGTCAGTTACCGGATTTACAATAGTGGATCGTGTAGTACTATTTATACAACCCGTAGTCGGGTTCATGTATGTGTAGGTGATAATATTTAAGCCGTAGTTAGCATTGTCTGGATTAAACTGATTGGTTCCGGCTACAATACCTGGACCCGTAAAAATTCCGCCTAACGGAATACCATCCAGAAAATCGATGGGTGAGTTTTCGGCATAAGCCGGATCCAAACCGAATATAAATACCTCGGGTAGTAGGTTTATTTTGATATGAACTTCATCAGACACTGATGCACAAGGCCCTAGTCCATCGGGATCATTAGTTGTTAGTGTTAATGTTATACTTCCTGCTGCGATATCAGCCGGAGTAAGTATATAAGTAGCCAACGGATTGTTAATATCGGAAAATTGAGCCGCGCCACTTCCACCCGTCCAAGTAACCACTGAGGTTGATCCTGAAAAAGATGCATTTAGCTGCACCAATTGATCTTCACAAACTTCAAAATCATTTCCGGCAAATACTTTAGGTGATTCGTTGACAAAAATATTGATCTCATCAAACTCTGCACTGCAGGGCCCTGAGCCATCCGGGTCGTTTGTTGTTAATCGAAAGCGCAACGAGGTTAATATATCCGATGCAACAACTTGATAAGTTGCTGTTATCAGATTTCCAGTAATACTGCTCACTGACAATACCCCGTTGCCATTAATCAAACTCCACAATCCAGTTGTCGCACTACCGCTCAATTCACCTGAAAGTAATATAGTGGATGGCTCACATACCGTGTAGTCAGCCGGAACTGTTACCCGCGCTCGCTGATTAACGGAAACTTGTAAATCGTCCGAAACAGCCACGCATGGTCCTGCACCATCTGGATCGTTGGTGGTTAATAAAAATTGAACAACTCCACCAATATCAGAGGGGTCTACTGTGTAGGTAGCCGAAACATTGGCACCACTTACACTACTTACTGATAACGTACCACCACCACTTATTAAAGTCCAGGTGCCATTGGTAGCACTTCCACCCAACGTTCCTGAAATCGAAAATGAAGTGGGTTCGCAAACAGCAAAGTCAGGTTGAGCGACTACACTTGGAAGAGGATTAACTGTGGCGGTTACCATCATCGGTAAGCCATCACAGCCATTAGCTGTTGGAATGATCGTATACATTACGGTGCCAACACTGGCATTGGTAGTTGATAACGATTGGCTAATTAATGAACCGTTTCCATTAGCGGCTCCCACCACATTTGCACTGGCAGAAACTGTCCACGAAAAGGTTGTTCCTGTTACATTCTGTGGAGAAGGTAGAATAGAAATGATAGCCTGTTCACCACTGCATATCGTAACATCGGAAGCTGTAGCTGATGGTAATGGTTTTACGGTTACTACATAGTTTACAGGTGTACCGCTACAACTTCCTACAGTAGGTGTGATTGTGTAGGTAATTACTCCATTTGAATTTCCGGTGTTGATCGGTGTATCATTAATCGCTCCGGTGCCCGCTGCGGTTATACTACCTGCATCAAGCGAACCTGTAAAACTGCTCGTCCATGAATACGTAGTACTTCCTATTGTTGACGTAGGTAAAAAATTTAAGCTCTCTCCGCTACAAATTTGGGTCGATAAACTCGATGCACTATTGGTGATCTGTGGTGCAGGTAATACGGTTACTGTTACATCAAGTGGTGTACCTAAACAACCATTCGATGTAGGTGTAATCCGATACGTAACACTACCTGTAGTGATTCCATCAGTAGACGTAAGTTGTTGTGCGATAACAGTTCCTGAACCCGCTGATGCTCCGGTTACATTCGTAACACTTTGTATCGTCCAACTAAAGGTAGTACCTACTACCCCATTCGGATTGGTAATCAATACATTCGATAAGTCTCCAGAACAAATTCCTTGATCGATGGCCAATACGGTCGGAATGGGTTTTACGGTTACCACATAATTTA
>CAYNKN010000333.1:0-2045 GCA_964397805.1 uncultured Chryseolinea sp.
ACTATGCGCAACATCATTTGGGTAGACTGGCCACTTCGATAAAAGGCAGCATCTAAGGCAGGTAGTACATCTGCCTTGGTAACTACCAATGCACTCATGGCCTGGTTACTATACACCGGGCTGCCCAGATTTTCGATAATGGCATTGATTACTTCCGGACTATGTTTTTCAGTAGCAGTGCGAATAGCGGTGTTGCGTACTTTAACTTCCGTATCGTTTAGCAACTCCATGAGGTACGATGTACATTCATCTTTCGCAGTATGCAGCAGTAACTCAGCAGCATAGTGTCGGTCGTTAGCAATAGGCGAACGGGTTAACTTTTGTATCCGTGCTTTGGTAATGTCTCCTCCGTTTTCAATAATCATCTCGATATCCTGCTTGCTCAGCACATTTTTTTCACTACCCACTGATTTGGAGTAATCAATACGGATAACATATTGATCAGAAACCGAAAGCCCCTTTAATTCATTCATCCGATCTTGTGCATAATGTCGTGCAGCCTCATCGTCATTTTTCATTAAACTGTTTATCCACATCGATACATTAGCGGCATTAATTTTCTCTAAAAGTTTATATGAAAAAATGGCCGGGCCGGGCACGGGTACCGTGAGAAGACCCTCTAGTTGATTGGTTATTTTAGCAAAGCCCCGCTCCAACTTGGCTTGCTCTCCAACATCCGTGTTTTCCAGCTTTGCCCTGATTTTACTTCGATAGCCTGCATAAAGTTTATTTACTATAAAAAAGTAAACAATCGCTAACAAAATTAAAAAACCCGAAAAATGAATAACCTTGAAAAAAGGAACGAAGGCGAGCCCAAAGATTAAAAGACCACCAATAAAGCGCGCACTCTCATTCACCAGTCCTTCTATCTTTGACTGAATACTAAATCGAAGCCGACCATCTAACGGTATAAAGAAAAGTTTAAATACCGGATTCTCTAACGACTCACGGAGTGTCCAGTTGAACAACCTACTCAACGAAACAAACAAGAAAAAGTAAATGAAACCGGTAGGCGAAATACTTTTCTCAAAACCAAAGAAACTTCCTGAAAAGATGGATATCGAACAAAACAGAATCATTACCATCGGCAATAGAAAAAGGGAAATGCGTAAACCATAGTTGCTGATGATACGATGGTTTACAAATGTTTGCATCAACAGACTAATACCATAAACAGCACCGATAAAAAATGAGTTGAAGTTTGTTAAATCGCGTTCATTGGGATACTGCTCTGTAACCAATTGTTGAAAGGAGTATTGACTCAACACAAACATCACCATCGAAACAAACAAGAAAGTGGAGAGCAATACGATGTACGGATCTTTAAAAATTTTATTCAGCCTGCTTTCCTTGCGAACAAATGAACCAAACTCGCGCGGATCATTTTTAGATAGTGTAAATGTTGAAGCGATAATAAATAATAGAATAGAAACAACGGCTATGCTAATGGCGCAGAGTAGTAAGTAGTTCGCGGTGTCATCCACAATTTCAGTAGTAAATGGAATGACAACAAGTGTAGAAAGAATAGCGGCAATTAATTGTCCGGTATCAATCCAACCAATAATGCGCTTAGATTGACGGAAGTTAAACAACCTACCAAAAATACCCCAGAAGCTTAATAGTAAAACAGCGGTTATCGGGCCAGTCATACAATACAATGCAAAAACAAAATGGTCGTGCCAGCTTGTTTGTACCACATGCAAAAGCCAATAAGCTGTAAGGGTAAAGGCAAAAATTAAAACAACGCTACCCAATGCCAGTGTAGTAAACCGAATGCGATTTTGAACAGCCGAAAAAAGTGCTGTTGTAATAATACCTAAGGCACCGGCAATTAAAAACGCTCTATCGAGTTGGTCGCCTAATCGGTTTAGAAATAAAGAGTCAGCAGTTACTTGATAGGTGGCAATGAAAATACCCATAAAAAAACCCGTAGCCAACATCAATACAATTTGACGCTGTTCCAGGGTTTTGATTTGGAGTGCCTCTACAAAACGGTTTGCCATAGTATGAAACCAAATATAAAATAAAAAAACCGGCTTTCGAGG
>CAYNKN010000333.1:2055-4052 GCA_964397805.1 uncultured Chryseolinea sp.
TTTATGCAGTTTATCCTGTGCTTATTTTTTGTTCGAAGTGGTATCTGCTTTGGTAGCACCACCTGTTTTTTCTAGTTGATAGTCGGCATTCAAACCATCAATTACTTGTTTAGAAATATCAAGGGCTTCACCAGCGTAAAGAAGATCGCTAGTCGGGTCAAATTTTAATACCACTTGCAAACCTTGCTCCTCACCATACTTTTTCAAAAACGTAGTAATGCGGTCGTAAAGCTCACGGTTTAATTTGGCTTCTTCTTCCATTAACTGCTGACCGAGTGTTTGCTGATACAACTGTAAGTTCTGTTGTTTTTTTCCTAGGTCTTCTTCAGTAGCACGTACCTGGCCAAGTGTCATGCTGGAAACATTGCGCTGGTAAGCAGCGATTTCGTTTTGTAGACCTTGTGCACGGTTACGGTATTCCGATTCCATTTTCTTAGTCTTTTCTTCCAATACATCTTTATTGGTTTTCAGGAAATCATAATACTTCAATACCGAATCGGAATTGATATAGGCCACTTTTATATCTAACAGCGTGTTGGCAGAAGATGAACCGCTTGCCGATTCGCTTTTTCCACCCGAAAAGTGTAAGAAATAAAGAACACCCACTGCAACTAACAGTATGGCATTTAAGATAAGAGACAAATTCTTCATGTAAGTTTATAGTTTCAGGGCGCAAATATGAACAGAAATTAATAATTGATCGGCATTCTGAGAAAGAAAGTATGGATACTATTCAGATTCCTGATCGTGCGTTTGAAATGTATAGAGGGTTTCATCCAGTATAATGGTGTCGTCATTAAAGGATTTTATAAAGCGCTCAATAACGTGGTGGGTTACTTTATCAACATGTAACCCGATGTCGAGGCCTATACCTAATTCAGCTTGCATATCCATATCAATATGCTCTTTTACCCGCACTGACCCTTCCTCTTCTAACTCCATAATAACCTCGGCCATAAACAATCCAATCTCTTCTTGAAGCGGATCGAGATTTTCCAGGTTACCATTTTCGTCTTCATCGTAGGTAATTTTCTTAAAATCCGGAAAGTGATTAGCCGCACGGTGCTCGGCAATCTCATATAATTCACTCTCGTGTTGCAGGCGTAATGTATAAATGGCGGCATCATAAATTACCTCTCGCCCTTCATGCTGGCCAATAAAGTAAAAGCTTGCATACTCGGAGGTGTTTTCTGCTTCGTTTTCAATCCAATAGTTTTTATCCGCAGCAATCATTTTAGCACGGTATGCTTCAATAGTTTGAGGGTCGTAACCCAAGTTGTTTTTCGCCAGTGGCATAACTTGTCTAGGTGTTTTTGATGGTGAAGGAAGGTAATTAAAAATTCGTAAAGTATGCTACTTCAGGAGGATTTAAACCACTCGGCATACATGGGATAATTCGTTGCTGTGCGTTGTATAACTGCGCGCATCTCTTCGCTAATATCTTTTACCTTTTTCGCTGGCATACCGGCATAAATACTCCCCGATTCTACCCGCGTTCCTGCTAGCACTACCGCTCCGGCAGCAATAACTGCATTGGTTTCTACTACGGCATCATCCATAACAATGGCTCCCATGCCAATAAGCACATTATCTTCGATGGTACACCCGTGAATAATGGCATTGTGCGCGATCGAAACATTACTACCAATTACTGTTTTTGCCTTTTGGTAGGTGCAATGAATCACTGCTCCGTCTTGAATATTCGTGTTATTGCCTATGGTAATAGAGTGTACATCGCCTCGAACAACCGCATTAAACCAAACACTACAGTTTTCGCCCATGGTTACTTCTCCTACAATAGTGGCGTTTTCAGCCAGAAAGCAATTATTTCCAAATTTGGGTGAGTAACCCCTTACTGTTTTTATAAGCGCCATTTTATTGCGATTTCAGCGCAATCTACTGGGTTATTCCAATATATTTTAAATCGCCTGACAAGATGTCAGGAGGAACACTAAAAGTTCTTATTTTTGCGTCCTCAAGGAAAGATTTTATGGAGA
>CAYNKN010000334.1:0-4033 GCA_964397805.1 uncultured Chryseolinea sp.
GTCTTCTAAATAGGCACGTGCTTTATCTTCGCCTTCGGTATCAGGAATTGGATCGAAATTACGCATCCAAGCCATCATGCCCTCTTGTGCAATTTCTACTTCCAGCGCTGCATCGGTAAGTGTTTCTTGTTCCGCTTCCGAAAGATCGGGTGTGTTGGCGGCTTTATCTCTAAGCTTTCGGGCAAGGTTATAAAGTGCATCCATTTTGGGCATTACTTCATCATGAACTTGCATGACACTGTCGTAAAGTGCTTGATTTCCTTCGGCAGATTTTTGACCGCATGACCAGCCGATGAATACGATTGATAAAAGAAGTAGGGATAGTGAATTTCTTTGCATAGTGTTAAAGTTTTTGGTTCTGTTGGGTGTTTAAGATCGATGCCGTTTTATTCTTAAACTGGTGATTACAAAACTGAATGGCTAAAGGTAATGGCGATCAATGCTTGTAACAAGATAGAAATGCCACTGTTTTATCTGGTTGTTGCATGTAAAGTGCTAAGCTGCTGACTATCAGTATAAAACTAACAAGCATTAGTTTATAAAAATATTTAATTAAAGATGGTGTGCTTGCTTGCAACTCAGAAAAAAATGCGCTTATCTTTGATCGCAAGAGAAACGAAATGAACGCAAACAACACCTTCTTTTACTATTATTTCTTTTTTAGTACCCGAACGGGACTTTAAAAGTGGTGTGTTGTTTAACGAAACGATAACAAAACTGAAAAAAAGTCCCGGAGATTCCGGGACTTTTTTGTTTATGGAGATTTTGAGAACATGGCAAAGAAGAAAAAATTAAAAGTGGCAATTCAAGGTATAGCCTCCAGCTTTCATGAGGTGGCCGCACTAACGTATTTCCATGAACCTATTGATACGGTGGAGTGCCTGACGTTTCATCAACTTTGCGAAAGTCTTAAAAATAACCAGGCCGATTACGCAGTGATGGCTATCGAAAACTCCATCGCAGGTAGTATTCTACCTAATTACTTCTTACTACAAGATTACCATTTCAGTATTGTGGGTGAATTGTATCTCCCTATTCATATGCACCTGTTAGCACTTCGAGGTGTAAAGTTGGCGGATATACAGTGTATTGAATCGCACCCCATGGCCATACGCCAATGTTCGGAATACTTGCACAGTTTAACGGGTGTTGATATCCGCGAAAGCGATGACACGGCCTTATCGGCAAAACGTGTGCAAGAAGGTAAACTAAAAAATACAGCAGCTATCGCGAATGAGTTTGCTGCAAAAAAATACGGACTTCAGATTTTAGAAAAGCGTATCGAAACACATAAAAAGAATTTCACCAGATTTTTAGTGTTACAGAAAAAACGCAATGGTAAAGAAGAAAGTAACAAAGCATCGATGTGTTTTGAAGTGGCCAATGAAGTAGGTAGTCTGGCTGAAGCATTGATGACTTTCAAAGAGCATAGTATTAACCTTACTAAAATTCAGTCGATACCTATTATAGGAAGACCGCGTGAATACTCCATACATATTGATGTTGAGTGGAAAAGGCGTAAGAACTACGATACCGCGCTGCGCGAAGTGTTGCGACAAGTAAAGAACCTGAATGTATTGGGTGAATATAAAAGCGGAAAGATTGAGTATAAATAGTTTGGCGATAAAGTAACAACAAGCGTAGATGATACAAACAGCGAAACGTATAGCGAATGTAGAAGAGTACTATTTCAGTAGAAAGCTAGCTGAAGTACGTAGTTTAGATACACCCGCGTTAAGAGTGATTAATTTAGGTATTGGAAGTCCTGACCAGGCACCAGCTTTACCAACTATTGAAGCACTTATTGATTCTGCAAAAAATCCAGCACATCACGGCTATCAAAATTATAAAGGCATACCTGCACTGCGAAACGGTATTGCTGAATTTTATGCAAACACCTACCAAGTTACATTGGATGCAGAAGGTATGATCTTACCGTTAATGGGATCGAAAGAAGGGATCATGCACATTGCTATGGCGTTTGTTAATGAAGGTGATGAAGTGTTGATTCCAGACCCGGGCTATCCTACATACTCTTCGGTTGCCAATCTTACCGGAGCAGTCGCCAAGCCGTATGCACTTCGTGAAGATTTGGCGTGGGGCATAGATATGGATGCGTTAAAGCGAAGTGATCTTTCCAAGGTAAAATTAATGTGGGTTAATTTTCCGCACATGCCAACGGGTAGAGTAGCCTCGCATGAAGAATTGAAAGCGCTTGTTGATTTAGCGCGCCAGCATCAGTTTTTATTGGTTAACGATAATCCATATAGTCTTATCTTAAATGATAATCCGATTAGTTTACTCGCTATTGAAGGTGCTGATGAAGTTGCCTTAGAACTGAACTCGTTGAGCAAGTCGCATAACATGGCAGGCTGGCGCATAGGTTGGGTGGCAGGTAAAAAAGAGTATGTGGATGCGGTGTTAAAAGTAAAGAGTAATATGGACTCCGGCATGTTTTTAGGTTTACAGCATGCTGCTGTAGAAGCGTTAAAGAGCGGTGCAGAATGGTTTGAGTCTCTAAATAAATTGTATGCTTCACGCAGAGAAGTTGCTAAACAAATACTCGATGCATTGGGTTGTACCTATGCCGATAAACAATCTGGTTTATTTGTATGGGCAAAAGCTCCCGATGAAATTAGTGACGTAGCCAAGTGGATAGATGAGATTTTATACGGTACAAATGTTTTTATTACTCCAGGTTTTATTTTTGGTGAAGCAGGAAGAAAGTTTATTCGCATTTCACTTTGCAGTACCGAAGATGCTTTGCGTGAAGCAAAGAGCCGAATAGAAAAATTTATACAAACACGTAATAACCAACCAGCAGTATCGATAACCAGCGGGGCAAGATGAAAACAACAATTATAGGTTTAGGATTGATTGGTGGTTCTATGGCTATCGACTTGCGTAAAGCAGGATTGGCTACTGAGTTAATTGGTATTGACACCCATGAAGCAAATGCAGCTCGCGCGTTAGAACTCGGACTTGTTGATTCGCTGGGAAGTGAGGATGTTTCACTTTCTACTACTGATCTCGTAATTATTGCCGTACCGGTAAGTGTACTTAGTAAACTGTTACCTAACATACTACTTCAGGTTCCGGCACATGCAGTGGTTATCGATGTGGGTTCAACGAAAGGTTTGATTTGTCGTGCGGTGGCAACGCATACTAATCGTGGACAATTTGTGGCGGCACACCCAATTAGTGGTACAGAAAACTCTGGCCCCGAGGCTGCCTTCAGTGGATTGTTTCGCACTAAGACAAACATTATTTGCGAACGGGAAAAGACATCAGATCATGCACTAGCCGTAGGGTTAAATGTATTCGATGCCTTAGGGATGAATACTATTTACATGGATCCCATCGAACACGATAAACATGTTGCATATGTGTCGCACCTCTCGCATGTTAGTTCTTTTTTACTCGGACAAACCGTACTGGATATCGAACAAGATGAAAAAAATATTTTTGCGTTGGCCGGTAGTGGTTTTGCCTCCACCGTGCGTTTAGCAAAAAGTTCGCCCGATATGTGGGCGCCAATTTTTGAGCAAAATGCAGAGTATCTTAGTCAGGCATTGCTAGAATATATTATGCATTTGCAGAAGTTTCAATACTATTTGATGAAACGCGATACCAAACAACTGCATCGTATTTTAACGGAGGCTAATCGCATTCGCGATATTTTAAATGGAATAGAATACAAACAAACCAATCAACCTGTTGAAAAATAAAAACGAGTAACGAAAATGAAAAACACCTTACAACTTGAATCGATCGCGAGCTGGTTACCGACAGCCAGTAAGCCTATTATCATTAGTGGTCCGTGCAGTGCAGAAACCGAAGAACAAACTGTGGCTACGGCTAAGCAACTAGCCGCAACGGGAAAGGTACACGCATTGCGAGCAGGTATCTGGAAGCCACGCACACGCCCTGGGCAATACGAAGGTGCCGGTGAAGAAGGATTAAAATGGTTAATACAAGCCAAGAAGGAAACAGGGTTGCCTGTAACCACCGAGGTGGCGAATGCAGCACACGT
>CAYNKN010000335.1:0-4030 GCA_964397805.1 uncultured Chryseolinea sp.
AATACCTAACCATCTTTCCAAATTTCAAAAGGGGAGAAATCGCAACTGCGCCCTTACGTTTTAAATAGCCAACAAGGGGCAGTATCAGATGAGGACGGGAATTTTACGCTTAATCTGAATCAAGGCACTTACCAACTTCAATTTAGTGCTATCGGGTTCGCATCTAAACTTCAAGAAGTTGTGGTTGCAGATGAATTGGTTACGCTTGAAATCGTACTTTCTGAAAACACCCAAACTTTGGGTGAAGTGGTGGTTACAGCCAACAAACGTGAAGAAGACATTGTAAAAGTATCCACTTCTATTACTTCTCTTTCTGAAAAGAAAATAGAAGATACACGTACTTGGGGACTTGGCGGATTGACTGCCTTAGTACCGAACTATACCTATCAAGAATTAGGAGTTCCGTTTCAACAAGTGCAGTCTATTCGTGGTATTCAGGTTTTTAGCGAAAATCCTGCGGTTTCAACTTATATAGATGATGTGAATAACATTGACATATTAGCCAATGGCTTTGCATTTACTGATATTGAACGCATTGAAGTATTGCGCGGACCACAAGGAACGCTTTTCGGGCGGAATGCAATGGGTGGTGTAATTAATATCATCACAAAAAAGCCAACAAATAGACAGGAAACTTTTGCTGAATTTTCGACAGGAAATTTAGGCTTGGTTAGAAGTAGTTTTGGTTTCAGAACACCTTTGGTTAAAGATAAACTATTCCTTGGTGTAAATGCTTTTTATCAAACTCAAAATGGGTATTGGAAGAATGATACCATAGGAGTAGCAAACGCAGATAGAAATGCTAATGGCAGAACGGTTGGTGGAGAAAACAACCTTTACGGCAATATGTACCTAAAATGGTTACCCACAGACAGGTTGAGCTTCACGCTTAATTTGAAAGGACAAAGTGATTGGAGCGATAACTCAGGTTTTTTTGTTTCGCAAGCAGACAGAGATATTGCCCTTGCCAATCCTGATGTAATTAATTTGGCAAGAATTGGCGAACACGAACGGAACATCCTCAACACATCTTTGGTAGCGAAATATCACGCTGATAATTTTACAATTACCTCTATTTCAGCATATCAAACCATCGGTTTATCATTTAAGGATATTGACTTTCCGGGTTTTTATCATTCCTTTTTTGAAAGTGCTATTGGTGAAAAATTGCCACCGCAAGAAGTGTTTAGTCAGGAATTGCGTATCAATTCCAGCACAGATAGCAAATTGCAATACACCGCAGGTTTATTTGGCTTTTCACAAGTGGGCTATGAGCCTTCTACCAACTTAGCATTTGAATTAGACCCTGATAATTTTGCCATTTTCAGAAACCGAAGCGATAATTACGGATTGGCTGCCTTTGGTGAATTGAGCTATCAAATCACAGAGAAGTTCACGGCTTCTGCGGGTATTCGCTACGATTATGAAAAAAGGGAAGCTACTTTTAATGGTTTTGGTGATGCTGTTTTTTCGGGTGGTGTGTTTACCCAGATTGTGCCAGACACTACTGTGAATGGTAATTATTCAGCTCTTTCACCGAAATTGGCAATTAGTTATGCCCTCAATGAGCGTTCCAATATTTACGCTTCATATACCCGTGGTTTCCGTGCAGGTGGCGTAAATGCACAGCGTTTTCCAGCCAACATCAACGTGAGCCAAACTTTTGACCCAGAGTTTTCAGACAATTATGAAGTGGGATATAAAACGTTTTTAGCAAATAACAAATTGAGTATTGGTGCGTCTGCCTTTTTAATTCAATGGCAAGATTTGCAGTTCTTTAATTTGGTGGCACCGTTCACTTATGCAAGAGAAAACGTGGGTGATGCCCAATCAATGGGCTTGGAATTGGAGATTTCAGCCATTCCAGTAAAAGGTTTACAATTGGACGGAAGTTTTGGCTTAAACCAAACCGAGTACAAAGATTTCAATTTGGAGCGAGTCAATTTTGCCACATTTGAAGAGTTTACTACACCTATCGGTGGCAATAGCCTTTCGAATGCACCAAGCCATACCATTTTCTTTGGTGCTCAATATGAGTATGCCATTTCTAAAAAGTTGAAGGCGCTTGTTCGTGGGGAAGTTCGCAATATTGGTAGTTACTATACCGATATTCAAAATCAAATTGAACAGCCGAGTTATACGGTTATCAATTCACGAATTGGATTCAGTTACGACAAGTATAGCCTGTTCTTTTGGGGTCAAAACCTGAACAACGAAAGATTTTTGGCGTTCGGAAATCCCGACAGCAGTTTTGGCAGTAACGTAAGAACGGCTGCACCAAGAACTTTTGGAGCGACTTTAAGTGCAAGATTTTAATCGAGAATAATTAAACATGATGGGGCTGACGTATCAGCCCCATTCAAATTTCAAAACAAATGAGAAACATAAATATATTCTCCTTAATTCTTGTTTTATGCTTTCTGGTAGCTTGTGATTCTGGTAAAAATAAAACAGACCACTCCCAGCACACCCAGACTGAAAAAAGTAAAACAACTGCCAAAAGTCCCCCAAAAACAGCAATGGCGAATATTGGTAATGTTCACGTTCACATGGAGTACAATGCACCTTTGGTCCGCAACCGCATAATTTGGGGAGGTTTAGTTCCGTATGGCGAGGTATGGGTTACAGGAGCACATACCGCCACGTCTATCAATTTTAATGGAAATGTTGAAATAGCAGGGCAAACTATACCTAAAGGTAAATACGCCTTTTTTACCATTCCCGATAAGGAAAAATGGACGCTTATACTGAATAAAAACTGGGATCAGCACCTAACAGATGAATATGAGCCAAAAGATGATGTATTGCGATGGACAGTTAAACCTGATACAGACGTACATACAGAGGCATTAACGTATCAGGTCACTGGTGGGGAGGAAAAGGGTACCATTGAGTTTCGTTGGGAAAAAATCAAGGTTTCATTTGACATAATTGCCGCTGAATGATTAACAAAGGAAAAATACACCGATTTATTCGAAAATCACACCGGTATTTGGGCGTGATTTTAGGTATCCAGTTTATGGCATGGACTTTAGGGGGGCTTTACTTTAGTTGGACAGATATTGAGGAAATAAGGGGTGAGAATTTACGGGCAGAGAAAAAATTGCTTCCCATTCCTTTTCAAACAGCTTCATTAGGTGTTTTATTAGACAGCTTGCAAAATGCCAATCAAATGGGTATTTCATTTAAGAATATTCAAGTGGTTGAAATACTAGGTAAGGCTTTCTATCAAATTCATGTAGTATCCCCTCAAGAGGCGGTGATGCTTTTTGATATGGAAAGCCTGAAGCCCAAAGCATCCTTATCTGAAATTGAGGCAATCGAAGTTGCACGACAAAGTTTGAAAACACCATCCGAAATCGTTAGAACAGCGTATTTGACAAGTACCAACGGGCATCACGAATACAGGGAAAAGCCCTTACCCGCATATGCCGTTACTTTTGATGCACCAAACTTTACCACAGTTTATGTTTCCGCTTCATTGGGAACAGTGCAAAGTTTTCGCAATGATTCTTGGCGGATTTTTGACTTTTTATGGATGCTTCATACGATGGATTATGAAGGCAGGGATGATTTTAATAATTGGCTTCTGCGTTCCTTTTCTATCTTTGGTTTGATCACCATCCTTTCAGGCTTTGCTCTTTATTTTATAACGTTAAAATTAAAAATTAAAAAGATATGAAATATATGATACTTCGTTGCCTTTTAATGGCAACACTTTTTGCTTGTAACAAGCCATCAAACAACAATACCCATCAACAACCCGAAAAAGTTGTGATGAGCAAAGAAGATTCTCTAAAACTTGCAAAAGAAATAGAGAACTTCACTCCAGATAATCATATAAACACGATGGAGCTATTTTTTGGCAAACCCAAGCATGATATCAAAACCATCGGAATTTTGGTTTATGACGGTGTGAATGATTTGGATGTTATGGGTCCTAGATATGTCTTAGGACAGGCAATGGGTGTTAAAACGCAACTTATCGCCTTAAAACAAGGAAACATCAAAACAGTAATGGGTGTAGAAA
>CAYNKN010000336.1:0-3986 GCA_964397805.1 uncultured Chryseolinea sp.
TTTAATAAGCACCCGATTAGAGATAAAGTTAAACCAACCTAGCGAGCATGAGCTCTCCGTTAGCCGTGAGCGTGCGCATGCTTTTAAAAATTGGCTCGATCGATAACCCTTATTATATTTGTGCTTCATCAAGTTATTGAACATGAGAAGTGTATTCTGCCTTTTGTTTGTACTTATATCGGTTAGCCTACAGGCGCAGCAAAATACCCCTGCCGATGTAGAAGAGTTGAAAGCTGAAGTTCTTAAGCTTCGCACCGATGTCAATCAAATCCAGGTAAACTTATCAACATCGCAAAACAAGTTTAAACGCGGTATTGCTGTAGCAACCTTAGGGTATACAGTAACAATAGCTGGAGGCTTGCTACTCGGGCAAAATGAAAATCTAGGAAAAGCACTCTTAGTTTCAGGAGGGGCGACCGGTATTACCGGAACCATCTTAATGGTAGATGCCTTTAAATATTTAGGTAGAAAAACTGATAGTAAAAACAACGACAAACGTTAATTACGAATTACCATCAAGCTGAAGAACCAGATTAAAGTTCACAACAAGTTGTTCTTCTATTCTAATTAATCCCATCATTTTTTTTGGTGGCTCTAAACTGAAATCACTAAAGGTAAAATGCCGTTCGCCTTTTAAGTTAAAAATTCCTGTCGACTTAGCTTCAATAGAACAATCCATTTCGAAAGTTCTAGAAGTTCCTCCCAAAGAAATCTCCACCAAGGCTTTAAAGACTTCTACTTTTTTTCCCGGCCGAACAACGCGCTCAAAAGATTTGAAGTTGATAACAATGTTCGGATGTTGGTTGGCTTTAATGGTTTTATTAAAATCATTAGTCATTAAAGCAAGGCCGCAATCAAAACCTGCTGCGGCAAGCGATACAGCACCTTGTTTAAAAATCGGTCTACGTAACACACCACCTTCATGGAGTACTAAGGTATCGTTGCCAGCATAGCGGCTAATCGCGCAGCGAAAGGTGTTAACATTTGTTTGTCCATCAATAGTAAGTTTGCTATCTGGAAGCACGATGAAACGATGAATAAGCGATCGTTTATTTTCCGTATGGCTAAAGGCCATGCACAAAACACAAAATAGAAAAAACGAAAAGCAGCGCATACGTAAGGTGTAAAGGAAATTAAAAAAACTAAAAGTTCCGATATGCTTTACCATATCGGAACTTGATGTTAGTGTTGACTTAGAGTAAGATTAAAAACCAACGATACCTTCAATAACCAGTCCGTTAAACTTGCCTTGATCGAAGCGATCGTTGATTGGAAAGTCATTATATTTTTGAGTTACATATTCTGCTTTGAACAAAATGTTTTTGGTGATGAACCACCCTGCTCCAAAAGCAGTGCGATTAATAGAAACATCTTGACGTGTACCATTGTTGCCAGCAGTTTGTCCAAAAATCTGCTCACCACTTACCGTGTTATAACGAAGACCAACATAAAGCTTGTCATTTAGAAAAGCGATAAAGTGCATCAACAGCAAGCTGAGTAAAACTTCTATCGGGTAAAACACTTTGGCCCGTTTCACCATTATCTACATTCGTGTTACCTTTTGCAATTTCATAGGTTCCAAACAATTCAAGACCGCTATACTTTACAAAAGGATTTATCATGATGGCTTGAATATTATCTGTTAAGCCTGGATTAAATCTACCCGATGTAAAATTGGCGGCTGTTGTAGCTGCAGTGTTTTCCATTACTAGATAGTAATGTGAGCCAGTGCGATCGCCAGCATAAATGGTGTTTCGGATTGACGATTTACTATTTAGCAACGAGCCTGTTAAACGGATACGTAATTCGTCATTGATTTGCTTATCATAACCAGCCTTTAGGTAGATAGAAGGTTTACGATCATCCGGGCGCGTAACATTACCTTGAATTTCGCCATCGGTAATACCGGCCATTAACAGGATGCCATTTTTTTGCCAGTACAACTCACCACCAATTTCTGTACTAAAGGCATCCATAATTAAATTCTCAACAAACGGATTGTAGATACCATTTCCACCATCGCTTCTTCTAAAATGTTGATCGCCATAATTTACTTCGAAGTGACCAACTCGGAGCGTGAGGTTTTTCCAAAGTTTATCAAAGAACTCGCTGTTTAAAAAACTCACTTTATCAATTTGAAAATAACCACCCTTTACCCAAAACTCAGGATGATGGCGTGACGACATGTATGATACAAGACTTACGCGAACTCCATCATACAATTGAACATCTAAGTTTAAGTTGGCCATCGCTAAGTTAAACCCACTACCAATGGTTTGTAGTTGATTTGCCGAAGGAATAGCAGGAGGCTGTACAATGGGCGTAGAGTTTTCGTGTTTTAAGCTTTGATATTGCTGTTTGAAGTTGGCACCCCAGCGAAGCTTGAAACCATCATACGCTACCGTGTCTTCTTTAGAGGGCTCAAAAATGTTTATACCCGTTTGATCATACGCACGGAAGTACTGAAGTTGGGGCTGCTGTGCCCAGGCATTACCGGTTAACAAGATCAGGCTCAGAAACATGAGCGAGCGTAATCTGGATAGTGTTGTTTTCATAAAATGGGGATTTACTAGTTTAGTGTTGTAGTGTTTTTATTTTTTAAAAGTCAGATTGAACGTTAGCGTTATTTCATCGCCTGTTTTTACCGATCCAAACATGAATGATGGAGGCTCAACATTATACTCCGACATTTTAAAGACTTTCGTGGTTTTGCAGGTAATGCTGCCATCTCCGTTAACCGTACAGGCAGACTCCACATCGGTGGCTTTAGTAACTCCAGCAATAGTCAGGTTGCCTGTAGTAGTAATTTTGCCTCCACCAGTTTTAGATGAGGTTGCAGTAAAAGAGATTTGTTTATGGGTATCTGTCTTTAGTGCGGCATAAGCGTTTTTATCCATACCATTTTTTCCACTTTTTAAAGATTGAACAGGTAGGGATAGTGTCAAAGATTTAACGTTAACAATAGCCTGGTCCTGCACATCGAAAAGAGCGGTGCAGGAAAAATTCTCAGCTTTCATTTCCCAGTCATGCATCGTGGAGGTACCAGCTACAACTACAGTTGCTTTAGATACTTTATAAGTCTCTTGTGCAACAGATAAAGTAGTTGCTAAAAATGCGAGATTGAAAAAAAGGGCTTTATAAAAAACAATGCGATGTGCTTGATATGATTTCATAAAAGAGTTGTTTAGTAGGCCATCAAAAACCTCATAACAAGATTAGCGCAAGCATACTTAGTATAGGCTGACCGTTATCGGCGTATCGTATGATCTTTATCACACGCAGATCACCTGCAACACCCAAAACTTTGAGATTAGATTGACTAAAATTCTTTTCTCTTTTAGCTGATTTGTTCTGAACCAGAGTAAAAAATTTTCATTTTAGTATGCATGCATACCAAATTTTATTACTTTCGTTTTCGCTTATCGAAAACGTATGCGGAGGGAAGAAACAGTAGATTTTAATATTAAGGCCGCTTGGCATGCTATCGCCCGAATGTACAATCAGCAGGGAGGTAAACATGCCATTACCACGTCTATTGGCTTTGTGCTGCTAAATATTCATTCGGATGGAACTCCGGCCACAAAAATAGCACCGCTCATGGGGCTTGAGGCAAGAAGTCTAACCAGGATGCTGAAGTCAATGGAAGAAAAGAAACTGATATACCGGGCGCCCGATTTAGTCGATAAACGCTCTGTACGTATTTTCCTTACTACGCTTGGCAAAAAACGCAAAGAAATATCACGCGAAACCGTGTTAAATTTTAATAACCGGGTGCGTGAAATAGTATCCGAAGAGAAGCTGGCTGTTTTTTTTGAAGTTATAAATGAAATTAGCCAACTGGCCACAGAAGGCGTTGTGGATCCCGTAAAAGCTTAAACAAAACTTCATGATGGGTGTGCATTTAAAAAACTAAATTCACCCACCAAGTAACAGAAAAAAGTCAAAAGTTTAGAAGGAAGAATTATACATGATTTTATTATTCAATT
>CAYNKN010000337.1:0-3983 GCA_964397805.1 uncultured Chryseolinea sp.
CTCCTGTAAAAATAATTTTTGTGTTTTCACCAGCGCGTGTAATAATGGTTTTTACTTCGTGCGGGGTAAGGTTCTGGGCTTCATCTACAATAAAACAAATATTCGATAAACTTCGGCCACGGATATAGGCTAGCGGTGTAATTACTAGCTTTTCCTGATTAATCATTTCCGTAATGCGCAAGTATTCTTTATCGGTTTCACCGTATTGATTTTGAATAAACTTTAGGTTATCCCATAGTGGTTCCATGTATGGATTAACTTTCGACTTAATGTCACCCGGTAAGTATCCAATATCTTTATTACTTAAGGGCACAATGGGTCGAGCCAGATAAATTTGTTTGTATTCGCGCTTTTGTTCTAATGCTGCGGCCAGTGCCAGTAATGTTTTTCCGGTACCGGCAACACCTTGAATAGATACTAATTTAATTTCGGGTTTGAGTGCAGCATGAATGGCAAAAGTTTGTTCTGCGTTTCGCGGCTTTACACCATACACAGAGCGTTTTTCAACATGCTCGATCATGCCATTAAGTGGATTGTAGTATGCTAACGCAGATTTTTTTCCACTCTTTAAAATGT
Source organism: uncultured Chryseolinea sp. (assembly GCA_964397805.1). Classification (GTDB taxonomy): domain Bacteria; phylum Bacteroidota; class Bacteroidia; order Cytophagales; family Cyclobacteriaceae; genus Chryseolinea. The sequence goes on from CAYNKN010000337.1 coordinate 577, forward strand.
AGTAATGATTTTTTACCGGAGCTAGTTTGCCCAATAAGTCTTTCGGTTCACAGTACCCTTTCTCATACAAAAAATTAATCATGTCTGAGTTCACATTATCAAGAATAGTGCGGCCTGTATACAAGGACGATATGTTCTGAACTTTTCCGGTAGTATAATCTTCAGCTTGTAACCCCAACGCTTTTGCTTTTAAGCGAAGGTTAACATCTTTTGAAACAAGGATTACGTTTTTTGATTTATCTTCCTTTTGTAATTGGAGTGCAGAATTGAGAATGCGGTGGTCTGGCTTTTCTTCATTAAAAATCTTGTTGGCATCAACAGAACTGTTGGTATCCATTAATACCTTAAAATTGCCTTTATTTTTTCCGTTAATCGGATTCCAATGGTGAAGCATTTGCCCTTTGGCCAACTTATCAATAAGCCGGATAAACTCGCGTGCCTCAAAATTTTTGGTGTCGTTACCTTTTTTGAAATTATCTAACTCCTCCAACACCGTGATGGGAATACCTACATCATGTTCAGCGAAATTAAGAATAGAGTTGTGTTCATAAATGATTACAGACGTGTCGAGTACGAAGAGTTTTTTTTCCTTCTTGATTTTAGCCATACTTCACAAAGAACTTGAGGTTAAACTTGCTTTAGCGAAATGTAACGAAAACCTTATGAAAGCAGAAAGTGAAATACACTGAATTTTTTTGGTACTTTTACCACCCCATCTCAAAGATTACTTTTCGCTCGGATTCCGAAATGCCAGCGAATACAAGTCTCCTTTTTCATGCGGACTTACTCGTAGCACATCGGCCAATACAAGTAGTATTAATTTTTTAGAAGCATAATACCGCTTAAGCCCACTTACTTCCATAAACTCTTTTAGCGTAATACTTGGGTGTGTATCGAGGTAGGTCATCAGTAATTTTTCATAGTCGCCATATTGAAAGCGAATATCTTTTTGCCGCTGACTGCGTTGGATAATTTCTTGAACCTCACGACTTGCTTTGATGCTTTGATCAGCAACACGTACATACGCTTCTTTTACCTGATTAGGAAGTAATCGTTTATGCGGCTTTCGTTTACTTTCTGCAATGGTGTATTGTAATACAGTTTTCGAATTTCCTATTGGGATGAGGGTTTCTGTAACCGGTAGCGCAGGTCTTACTTTTTTGAGAGCCTCTGTAATTACATACGATTCATCTTCCGGATACTTTAAGCCTGCAATAGTACGATCGTCACTGATTCCAATAAGCAGTATTCCTCCTTTTGTGTTAGCAAAGGCAATCATTTCGCGGATGATTTTTTCTGGATAGGTGGCTTTTCGTTTGAACTCCAACGTAAGTCCTTCACCTTGTTGCACCAGCTTTTTTAATTGCTGCACGTGCCGTGGATCATACGAAACAGATTCCTGCAGCTTATTCATAATGTTAAGGTGTAAATCGATAGTCGATATTAAAGCATTCCGCGCGAAGATTCATTTTCGTCATCGTCTTCCTCCTCATCTTCATCAGGGCGTGGTAGGGTAAACATACCACTTAATAAATCTTTAAACTGAAGACCAGCCGAAAGCGAGTGTTTACTTAGTAAGCTATATTCGGCTAACCCATGCAAAGCAAATTCTGCCAGTAAAATTTTAGTGTCTTGATCTTGATCGCGATGATAGGTATTTACTAGATCGGCCAGACCGGGAATCTCTTGTAATTTTTTTTCAAAGCTGGCTTGCGGCATATCGTGCAACAAATCAATGGTGTTACCTTCGCCAAACCAATCGGTAATATTTTTGTACGGACTTTTTTCTTTTTGTTTTCTGAATTTATCCGGATCTGGAAAGAAATTAACAAACTGCGAGCGAAGTGCCTTACCTACTAAGCTTTGCGCTACAATGCCTGGGCCTTCCTGCTCACCTTCATACACTAATTCTACTTTACCGGTTATAGCCGGTATAACACCAATGAAATCAGTAATGCGAATGCGAGTATTTTTTTCAGCATTCATAATGGCTCTGCGTTCAGCGGCAGCCACAAGATTTTCGTATGCAGAAATTGTTAAGCGAGCAGATACACCACTTTTAGCATCTACATATTCGCTCTTGCGTGCTTCAAAGGCAATTTGCTCAATCAGGTCTTTGGCAATTTCATGTACGGCAACCAACTTACGTTGATCTTCTTTTAACCGAGCTTCTTGCTGGGTAATACGCTTACCAATAGCTAACGTTTTTGGATAGTGTGTAATGATTTGACTATCGATGCGATCTTTTAGAGGCGTAACTATACTACCGCGATTGGTATAGTCTTCTGGGTTTGCAGTAAATACAAACTGAAGATCCAACGGCATTCTAATTTTGAAGCCGCGAATTTGAATATCGCCTTCTTGTAAAATATTAAAAAGCGCTACTTGAATGCGCGCTTGTAAATCGGGTAATTCATTAATTACAAAAATACTTCGGTTAGAACGTGGTATTAATCCAAAGTGAATAACGCGTTCATCAGCATAGGGTAGTTTAAGTGTTGCAGCTTTAATAGGATCTACATCACCAATTAAATCGGCAATAGATACATCGGGTGTAGCTAGTTTCTCGGCATACCTTTCTTCTTTCGCTAGCCAGGCAATGGGTGTATTATCGCCAAGTTTGCTCAGCACATCTTTTCCATATCGCGAAATAGGACTAATCGGATCATCATTTAACTCTGATCCTTCAATGATGGGGATGTAGTCATCCAACAGATGGACCATCAATCGGGCAAGACGTGTTTTTGCCTGGCCGCGTAGTCCTAATAAATTAATATCGTGACCTGCTAAAATAGCACGCTCTAAATCGGGTATCACCGTTTCTTCATATCCCCAAATTCCTTCGAAGACTGTTTCTTTAAGACGAAGTTTTTTAATGAGGTTATCGCGCAATTCTTCTTTTATTGATTTAGATACGTAGCCTGATTGCTTGAGCTCTCCGAGTGTCTTAATGGATGGTTGTGTGGTCATATACAGGATGATGTGTGTTGTTACTTAATTAGAGATTTTTTCTTCTGTTCTTCTTGAAGTCTTCAAAAACTAAATTGCCCAAACCTTGCAAACTGCTGTAGTATGCATTGCCGTTGTTTGCTTTAGTAAAGTCGCGCACGAATGATTTTAAATAGGGATCGGTGGCAATCATAAATGTAGTTACCGGAATTTTTAATTTACGAAGCTGCCCCGCCAGATTAAGAGTTTGTGCTAAAATTTTTGGATCGAGGCCAAACGCATTTTTGTAGTACTTAATACCTTGTTTGATACACGTTGGCTTTCCATCGGTAATCATAAAAACTTGTTTGTTGGCATTTTTTCTTCTTCGTAAAATATCCATGGCTAACTCAAGCCCGGCAACGGTGTTGGTATGGTACGGCCCCACTTGCAAGTAGGGTAAGTCTTTAATTTCAATT
>CAYNKN010000338.1:0-3947 GCA_964397805.1 uncultured Chryseolinea sp.
CACGCGGGATTAGCCGATGTGGCGCTATAATAAAACTCTCCGGTTGCGCCTGTAGTAAAGGTGGTTGAATTTGCGCCACCAATGGGTCCACCGGTGGTTTCGAACCATTGATAGGTAAAGCCCGCTGCGTTTGGTACTACACTTAGCGTTTTGAGATCGCCTGCACAAGCCACATTAGATCCAGTAAAGCCAACGGTAAATGAAGGGATATCAACGGCTTCAACTAGCGTAAACTCCTCACGTGCTACACAGCCACCACTCGCCTTTACAGTAACATAATATCGTCCACTGTTTACCAATTGAAAGTTAGCAATGGCAGGTGGGTTAATTCCTGTTCCGGTGTAGTTATTAGGGCCTCGCCATTCATACGTGAAGCCAGCACCCAAATCGTTCGATACTTGAAGATTTAATGTACTCCCCAAACATACTGGGCCATTGTTGGTAGGTTGTGGATCTCCGGCAGTGCCCGGAGAAATGGTGACGCTTACCGTATTTTTTGATATTTCTGTGCAAGTACCACCTTCTGAAATTGCTCGAACCACGTAATTGCCCGATATGGTAGGTACGAATTCATGGCTGTTCACCGAAGCTACATCTGTGGTCGTGTTCTCCCACTCATACGTAACACCACCACCTTTGGTAGCGGTTAAGGTAATCGGAAAACCGCTACAGACATTGAGCGGTCCGGCTGGCGATATCACGGGAATCATACAGGTTTTATTTCTGAACACCGATACTTTTGATGCAGGGATCTCTAGATTATTATCATCAATACTCGTGAAGAGTATATCGGGTTTGCCGTCACTATCTACATCACCAATACCCACATGGCGATTGATAAACGTAGTTGGTTTTGAAAATTGCTGAAACGATAAATTGCCGGGCGTACTTACATTATTAAAGATGGTCAACGATTTTTGGGTGATAGAAGGAATCACCATATCGGGTTTGCCATCACCATTTAAATCACCAAAATCAATACCCCACGGATTGGCTTCTGTGGCAATATTTGATAGTGGACTAAAAGCAAAACTAGCGGTGGTGCTTTGATTTAAGAAAATCCCAATTCGATTGGCCGTTAATTGAGTGAAGGCAATATCGGGTTTCCGATCTCCATCCAAATCGCCAATACGAATATTTTTGATGGCGGTATTAACAGCTAGGGTAAGTACCGACCCCATGGAAATGTTTCCCACTGTACTACGGTTAGGAAGTATAAAAATGTTAGAGTTGGTTTGAAACTGACTCGTTACTATTTCAGGAAGTCCATCGCCATTTAAGTCTTCTACTGCTAATCCTTCTGTACCGGTTACTGTAGCACCCGGAACAGCAAACACCAGTGGAGTTGCGGCAAAAACAATAGCTGCAGGTGTACTTTGGTTTACCAGAACAATTACTTCGTTGGCTCCCTGCGCTGTAAGTATAATTTCGGGGCGCCCATCGCCATCTAAATCTGCTATTTCAATTCTTTTTGGGCGTTTATTGGTAAGTGTAATTGTTTGAGTGGCAAAAGAAAAATTACCAGGACCGGTGCTGCCATTTCGGAGTATAAAAAGTTTGTCTGTAATACCCGCCTCCGTAGCAATTAAATCAGGTCGGCCATCGCCATTCAAATCGCCACAGGTAATGTGTAGCGTTCGGGATAACACATTAATGGAAATTTTTCCACCAAAGTTAATATTACCAGGGCCTGTGCTGGTATTGGGGAAGAGATTAACAAAAGCAGTATTGTCGTTAGCCGTAGCCACATCAATCTTTCTATCACCATCAAAATCACACAGACATAAATCATACAAACTTTCCTTTACTGCTGCACCTGCCGGAAAATCCGTCTGTCCTACTAAGTCGGCCATGGCCAATGCCGAAGATCCACTAAAGCTTAATAAGAATTGTGGGTTAGTATATCCAATTCTACCCAATGAAGTATTGGTTACCGAAATAGGATTATAGGTTGCCCCAAACGGAACCCGAACAGTAAGTAACTGATCGGAGATAGAAACAATATCTGCACGGGTAGCACCAAAAGTTACTACGATGTTAGCGGCATTAGTTCCAAAAAAAGATCCTTGAATGGTGACCAATTCTTCCATACTCCCACTAACCTTATCAATCGATTGGATAACCGGCTTTTGTGCCTGTAGCGTGTACCCTACCAGAAGTAGAAAAAGTACACTGCAAATTTTGAGAACGTTATGTTGTGTGCTGTTCATAGTAGCTTAAATGCATGGCTTTCGCTTAAATGTAACCCAGTACGATTTGCTATTTGGTAGTAACCGTCATCATGCGGGCTTCTTTTAGTTTGGTATACGTTTTCAGGTTTCTTACTTCTTCGTGTGCTTCACTGGCTTTGGTAGTTTCCAATACATGTACATAGTATTTTCTATCCTCCGGATTGTAGAAGATATCGGCATTGTATTTATCACCAATGAGTTTTCGTTTAAAGTTATCCGCTTGCGTAAAGTCGTTAAAGACTTTAATAACCACGTAGTATTTTTTCTTGCTCTCGGTTCCTGTTTGAGCGATTTGATCAGGGTCTTGAATGGTTTCCTGGAATCGTGCAGTGTGTTTTTCTGTTGGCGATTTTGTTAATGTAGAGCGGAGTACCGGAGCGGCTCGCTTAAATTTCTTGGGCGAGCCAAGCCTAAAACCCAACATGGCTTCGTGTGTACCTTGCGAGAAACCATTTTCTGGTTGAAAGCCGGGTTCATAAGAATACGCAAATAGAAAACGTTCGCCTGTAATACCTAAGTTTCCGGTAAAACCATAAGGCAATCGATAAGAACCACCAAGCCAAAAGTTTTGAGAGAGGTTTAGCTTTCCTAAGAATTCAAACTGACTGTTTCCGAACTTGGAATACTTATAGTTAAAGTAGAGTTCAAGCGGGGCAATGGTTTCTTTAGTTTGAACTTTGCGCTGCAAACCACCAGATTTTTTACTGACTATACGACTTTCTACTTTCTTTCGATAGTATATGGTTACAAATACATTGTCTAAAGGCGATACCGTAGTATTTGAAAAGCTGGCATCACTATTAAAAACAGAAGGAAATAACTGAGGTAATGAGAAGCCCACATTTAGACCTGAGCCAGACCGATAAAGTGCACCAAAGCTGGCAGCCGGTTGGAAATTATTGGCCATGTAATTAGCGATGGCCGGGTCATTCGGATCGGTTATTTGAGAAACATCAATAGTATTGGAGATCGCCCCGCCTGAAAGACCAAGGAAAAGCCAGTTTTTTTGTCCGGTAGGTATGCCATAAGCATAAGCGAGCGAAACGTTTGTAGTGCTAAGTAGACCTCTTTTATATTGAGATATTTTGCCACCAATGCCAGCACGCGATTCATTCATTAAAGTCGTAAATGTAAGCGTTGATAGGCTTGGGGCACCTTCAATATTTAGCCATTGCTGTCGGTGCAGCGCATATACTTGGGTGTATTCGGTTAAAGCTTCTGCCGGGTTATAGAGAAATGGGTTGACGTAGAAACTATTATAAACAGGATAATTCTGTGCCTGCAACGTTGTGCAGCCACACCATAAAATGATGAGTATTAAAAAGTTAAAAAAATAGCGCATTCACGTCCATTAATATGGGTAAAAGCTTAAAGGTCACTCAAAAAATAATAGTTAAACACCTAACAATAGCTCCATCTGGTGGTAAACTAAAAGTGAACTATACCCAGTCTAAAGTCAGTTTATAGCAAACTTACGAATATAAGTGTATTTTTTCTTTTTATTATACAGTGCTTCACTGTTACTTAAGTGGCACTTTCGTTTTGGGAAGTTTTATACCTTTGAGAAAATTTGTATTCGGTGAAATACGCATTCCTCAGATTTACTCAACGTTAACTCGCAGCCACCCATGAAAAGCTTTACGGTGATCATTCTTTTGTTTATGTTTTTAGGCACCGCGACATTGCAAGCTCAAATTTTAGTGGGGCCAATTGCCG
>CAYNKN010000339.1:0-3943 GCA_964397805.1 uncultured Chryseolinea sp.
CGAGTCTCTCCACCCGTGCAAATTTGAATCAATGGAGAAGGTAAAAAACTATATCGTAGAATCCTGGATCGAGATCAAGGATAAAGTAACCTGGTCGAAATACAGCGAGTTGCAAAGCAGCGCTATACTTGTACTGGTGGCTTCTACCATTTTTGCTTTAGTAATTGGTGCCATGGACTGGGTTTTTAAGACTAGTCTACAGTGGCTTTATAAAGAATTTTAACAGAAGGTAATGGGCGAACTGAAATGGTATGTTCTCAGGGTTGTCAGCGGCCAAGAAACAAAGATTAAATCTTATCTGGAAACTGAAATCGAGCGCTCAAAGCTTGTGGATTTTATCCCGCAAGTGATGATCCCTTCTGAAAAGGTATATGAAATGAGAAACGGTAAAAAGCGGGTTAGAGAAAGAAATTTCTTCCCGGGTTACGTACTTGTTTCTGCAGATCTCTCAAACGGAGAAGCTTACCACACGGTGAATACTATTCCCGGTGTGATTGGGTTTCTCGGTAACAACGGCACCGGGGCTTCCAAGGATCCCGTTCCTCTTCGTCAATCAGAGGTTAACAGGATTCTCGGCAAAGTTGATGAGATTGACGAATTCGAGGAAAAGCTCGATACACCATTTATTAAAGGTGAATCTGTAAAAGTAATGGATGGTCCATTTAGCGGATTTACCGGAAACGTTGAGGAGATTTTTGAAGACAAGAAAAAACTCAATGTCATGGTGAAAATTTTTGGCCGGAATACACCGGTTGAATTAAGTTATATGCAGGTAGAAAAGCTAGACTAAGATAACAATGGCAAAACAGATTATAGGTTATCTAAAATTACAGGTAAAAGGCGGTCAGGCAAACCCTGCTCCCCCGATTGGTCCTGCGTTGGGTAGTAAGGGTCTTAATATCATGGACTTTTGCAAGCAATTCAACGCGCGTACTCAAGATAAGCCAGGACAAATACTTCCCGTTTTGATCAGTATTTATAATGACAAGTCGTTTGACTTTGTTATTAAAACTCCTCCGGCTGCCATATTAATTTTAGACGCTGCTAAAAAGCAAAAAGGCTCCACAGAACCTAACCGTATTAAGGTAGGCTCAATCACCTGGGATCAGGTGAAAACAATTGCTGAAACCAAAATGCCTGACCTCAATGCATTTAAAATTGAGTCGGCCATGAAAATGGTAGCAGGTACAGCAAGAAGTTTAGGTATAACAGTATCAGGAACTCCCCCTTGGGATAAATAACGAAAGCGATGGCGAAAATTTCTAAAAACAGAAAAGCAGTCCTTGCGAAGTACAATCCTGAAAAGGAATACTCTTTAGAGGATGCAACTCATCTTTTAAAAGATATTTCTTTCACGAAGTTTGATCCTTCTGTAGATATCGACATCCGTTTAGGTGTTGATCCTAAGAAATCAGATCAAATGGTTCGGGGAGTAGTGGCTTTGCCGCACGGCATTGGTAAAGATGTACGTGTACTTGTATTATGTACGCCAGACAAAGTGCAAGATGCTAAAGATGCTGGCGCAGAACACGTAGGACTGGATGATTACATCCAAAAAATTGAAGGTGGATGGACAGATATCGATGTGATTATTTGTACCCCCACAGTAATGGCAAAGGTAGGTAAACTGGGTAAAGTACTCGGTCCGCGTGGTCTTATGCCAAATCCAAAATCAGGAACTGTTACGCTCGAAGTTGGTAAAGCCGTGAAAGAAGTAAAAGCCGGTAAAATCGACTTCAAAATTGATAAGCAAGGAATCATTCATTGCAGCATTGGAAAAGCTTCCTTCTCGGCCGATAAAATCCGAGACAATGCCGTAGAGATGGTTAACGTGGTTGCGAAGCTAAAGCCAGCCTCTTCTAAAGGTACGTATTTTCAGAGTATCACGTTATCAACAACGATGAGCCCCGGAATAGCGATCGACACAAATTCAATTGCTGGCATTTAAGCACTAAAAACATGACCAGAGAAGAAAAAGCACAGATTATAGACGAGCTTTCAACTAAGTTTGCCGAAAATAGCCACTTCTATATTACCGATGCATCAGGTTTTACTGTTGAGCAGGTAAATGCATTCAGAAGATTGTGCTATAAGAGTGGTATCGAGTATCGCGTGTACAAAAACACATTGATACAAAAAGCACTCGAAAAGCAAGAAGGCGCAGACTTTACACCATTGTTTGATACATTGAAGGGTTTCTCTGGAGTTATATTCTCTAAAGAAGTCGGCAATACACCAGCAAAGGTGATCCAAGAGTTTCGCAAAAAGCTAGAAGGCAGGCCCGTATTGAAAGCAGCCTCTATCAACACAGACCTGTTTATCGGGGATGACCAATTACAAACCTTAAGCGATCTTAAATCTAAGAACGAGCTTATTGGTGAAGTTATTTCCTTGCTCCAATCACCTGCCAAAAATGTACTTTCTGCCCTACTTAGCGGTAAGAATACAGTTGCTGGCTTGGTTAAAGCACTGGAAGAACGTGAATCTAAATAATTATTGAACTGAATTAATTAAACTTTACAAAAATGGCCGACATTAAAGCACTTGGAGATCAACTAGTTGAACTCACCGTTAAAGAAGTAAACGAATTAGCTGCTTACCTGAAAGAAACCCACGGAATCGAACCTGCAGCAGCTGCTGTAGTAGCAGGTCCTGCTGCTGGTGGTGCTGCTCCCGCAGCAGAGGAAAAAACTAATTTTGATGTAGTATTGAAAGCTGCTGGCCCTAATAAACTTCAAATTGTGAAGTTAGTGAAGGATCTTACTGGTCTTGGCTTGAAAGAAGCTAAAGATATGGTAGATGGCGCTCCTAAAACAATCAAAGAAGGACTACCTAAAGACGAAGCAGAAAACTTGAAAAAACAACTTATCGAAGCTGGTGCTGAGGTTGAGTTGAAATAAGTTTCTTGAAGGCGAAGGGTACCGTCTAACTACTTCGGTTAGACCCCGTTTCTGATCACTAATCAGAACGGGGTCTATTCCTGTTTGTACCCAAACAACTTGTATTTTACTTTGTTGTCCGACCAGGACCCAATTAAATGTTAAATACCTTGGCAAAGAAGACTATAAATGGTAGGATCGATTTCTCTTCAAGCGAGAGAGTCCTTGATTACCCCGATTTTCTGGATCTTCAACTCCAGTCTTTCAAAGATTTCCTGCAAATTGAAACCCCTGCTGAAAAAAGACAAAATGAAGGTCTTTACAAGGTTTTCGCAGAGAACTTCCCTATTAGCGATTCCCGCGAAAATTTTGTGTTGGAGTTCGTTGATTATACCATCGACCCTCCAAAGTACGATGTCGATGAGTGCATCGATCGGGGACTAACTTTCTCTGTGCCGTTAAAAGCTAAGCTACGCCTCACCTGTAACGATGAGGATAACGAAGATTTCGAAACGATTGAACAAGAGGTATTCTTGGGTAATATTCCATATATGACCGAGAAGGGATCTTTCGTAATCAATGGTGCCGAACGTGTAATTGTATCGCAATTGCACCGATCACCAGGTGTATTCTTTGCCATGAGCAAACACACCAACGGAACAAAACTTTATTCGGCAAGAATTATCCCGTTCAAGGGTTCTTGGATCGAATTTGCTACAGATGTTAATGCGGTTATGTACGCATACATCGACCGTAAAAAGAAATTTCCGGTAACGACATTACTTCGCGCCATTGGTTATGGTTCGGATAAAGATATTCTTGATCTCTTCGGTTTATCAGAAGAAGTTGAGGCAAACAAAAACACCTTAAAGAAATTCGTTGGTAGAAAGCTCGCTGCCCGGGTACTAAAAACCTGGACAGAAGATTTCGTAGACGAAGATACTGGTGAAGTAGTTTCTATCGATCGTAACGAAGTGTTGTTAGAACGCGACCATACGGTAGAAGCAGAAGACGTAGATGTTATTATCGATTCAGGAGTAAAGTCAATCATTTTGCACCGCGAT
>CAYNKN010000340.1:0-3918 GCA_964397805.1 uncultured Chryseolinea sp.
TACCCTCGCGCAAAATAGTAAATGTAGAGGGGCCGTTGTTACCCCAGCTGGTAACCCATGTGTTCTCTGTTTTAAACTCCTCGAAGGATAAAACAAAATCGAATTGGTACGAAGAGCTGGTAGGAACTTTTTTAAATACACCGGTAACTTGAAATTCTTTCTCATGCTGAAACTCTATATTTTTACCAAGCGCATTATCGGCACCATCAAAAAGTTTAGCCGCTAACTCGTCTGAAATAACTATACTGGTTTTATCTGCCAATACCTGATCGGCATCTCCTTGAAGTAGCGCATAAGAAAATATATTGAAGTAATCTTTACCTACGTAATACCCTTTAGCTTTTATGTTTCGCTCATTAACAGAGAGCGTATGCGTATTGATCCACGTAGTGGTGGCAGCATACTCCACTTCCGGTATTTCGTCTTTCAGCGTTTCTGCCAATACCCCTGGCGTTGAGGTGGTTGTCATAACGTTGTCAGCATATTGCTGATGCTCCATAACCTGGTAGAGCCGATCACTTTTTACATGAAAGCGATCCATACTGAGTTCATCTTGTACCCAGATGTAAATCAACAAGGTACACACCAAGCCAGCCGAAAGCCCAATGAGATTAATAAGGAAATAGCTTTTTGCGCGCGTAAAATTACGATAAATCAGTAGTAGGTTATGTTGGATCATAGTTGCGGATTAGTATGGGCATAAGGACATGGTACTTTCAAATAGGTTGCATCTAAGCAACATATACTTGATGTAAAAAGTAGGTGCAAAGTTTTAGGTATTCGAAAGGGAATTGATAAACTGCTTGCCCTTTTGCACAAGGTTATCTAAAGTAAAACTCTATTGGCCTGTTAACCACAGCGAAAAATTGAATTATTTGTAGTTCTTCTTCTTTACTAAAACAGTTTATCCAAATTCAGGTAGCTTGTTTCTACAAAAAAAATACTCCACTCACCATATTCATAATTACCTAAATTTTCAGCTCGACTAAAAAAGAAGTATTTGCCGTCACGCGAAAATCTGGGACTACTTTCTTCATTTTTAGTATTCACCGTTTTTCCAATGGATTGTGCTTTGCTCCATCCATTTTCTGTTCTTTTAGAAATAAAAATATCTTCTCCACCTTCTCCACCGGGCGCTCCAAAGGAATTGAAAACTAAATACTTTCCGTCTGGAGAAATGACGGCTGAATACACCCAATACTTTTCATCATCAAAAAAACCATCTATTAATTTTGGTTCTGTGAATTCGTTGTGCTTAAATACAGTTTCATAAAGTCTAATGGCTTTTGTTCCTCGCTTCATGGATGTATAATAAAACGTCTCATTATTATTGGTGAAGATGAAGTTATTGTTTGATGAGGGCCACTCCTCCCCGTCTACTTGAACTTCGTTAATGGGTTCGGGCAATGGCGTTGGTTCACTCCACCCTGTATCGGTTTTTTTCATCAGCCAAATATTCATATCAAAGTTCCCCCTATTAGGCTTGTTCGGAATTGGCCGTTCAGAGCCAAAGAAAAAGAAATTACCGTCTGGCGTGATGAAGGGTGTTTCGTCTCTATCGGTAGAAAATTTCGCGCGTTGTGGTGTTGACCATGCGCCATTTAAAAAATTACTTTCGTAGATCATTTGCTTACCACCGGGTGATCTTCTGGAGAAGTATACATGAAGACCATCAGTAGAGAAAGTCAACTCAAATTCGCTATTGTCTTTTGTTGATATAATTCCTTCAGCAAAGGGTATTGGACTAGAAACTATCTCTTGAGCATATTGGACTTCAGGAATTTTTTGTTCGTTTCTACAGCCTATAACACACACAAGTAGTAGTAGGAATACGATGTTTAACTTCATTTTTAGTTACTTTCAGAGTTTACCTAAAAGTAACAAGTACTTCACTCGATGGTTTAAAACAATTTGATTTTTAGAAGCTATTCTAGACAGATTAGTAAACCTAACAATTCTTTAATGCAGACTGCACACATTAGCAACGTGTAATAATTTTATGCTTAACTTCATCGAATTATTCGGTCAAATCCTAAGAAGAAACTTCTTATCATGAGGTCATCAGTACATATCCCCACAATTTTATTATGAAGAAAAATTCCATGCTGAGACTATCAATTGTCTGCGTACTTTTAATGAGCGCATTAGTTGCTGCTGGCCAAAATGTGTATGTGACAAGAACGGGGGCCAAATACCACACTGCTTCCTGCAGATATGCAAAAACAGCTTTTATTGCAACATTGGAAGACGCTCTTAAGCGAAGATTGAGCCCATGTAGCGTCTGCAAACCTACTGCGGGATTAACGGAAGAACAATTAAACAATACAGCTTCCCCAGCTTTACATAGCACACCCAATCAAGCACCTCAGAATACAACTTCCAAACAGTGTTACGGTACAACGAAAGCTGGAGCACGTTGTAAGCGGCTTACCACTGAACCAAGTGGGTATTGTTTTCAGCATAAGGAGTAGGGCACTACTTTATTATATACCTCTAGTTTTACGATGCCTTTTTCAAACTTGTCTTTAACTGCGCCATCAGATCTTCTGTTTTTCAAAATAAATACTACCTATATCATGCTCAGCAATAAACGCATCAATAGCAATTACTTTACTTTTCTCCGGACTGGCTTTTGAAAAATCATCCGTACCTAACACCACACAATTTCCATCTAAACTATAAGCCTTCACACTACTTTTCCATTCTACTACCTTACCGCTCTGCTCGTTGATACCCTGAAACTTACTATGCGAATGATCTTTCTTATCCGCATAACTAAATCCAATGAATTCGTAGCATAAGCACTTTACAGTTTCACCAGAATATTACTAGACCAAAACCAATCGCACCCATCCAAAATTGCTTTCATTGTACTAACTCGTTTCGCATAATCATTCATTTTTAATACCCCTGAAATGAATGCCACCTGAGTTGGCAGTAGCCTTCATTACTCAGGCAATCAAAGCCAATAGCACATCATCAAAAAAATAGAACTGTAGAATTTACTAAGCGCACCTTAAATTTACTTCACAAAACATCAGGTGGGTTAACCGCCAAACTAGTTAACAACTCTTTCAGATTTTCCAAGGTATCAGCCTCGCTAGCTGGTTTATCTTTACGCCAACGCAGCATACGCGGAAAGCGAACGGCAATACCCGATTTATGTCGTGGTGAAGCATTGATACCTTCAAAGCCAATCTCAAAAACTAACTGCGGCTTTACGTTTCGAACAGGACCAAATTTTTCGATAGTGTTTTGTTTTACGAAATAATCGACCTGCCGAATCTCTTCATCGGTTAAACCCGAGTAGGCTTTAGCAAAGGGAACTAGTTTATCGTTATCCCAAACGGCAAAAGTATAATCTGTATAGAATTCCGTTCGTCTACCATGTCCTTTTTGTGCATAGATTAAAACTGCATCTACACTTAATGGATTAACTTTCCATTTCCACCAATCACCCTTTTTTCGCCCGGTTTGATAGGCAGCGTCCTTACGTTTGATCATAAAACCTTCCGCCACATTGGCACGCGAATCTTGATGCACAGTTTTTAATTCTTCCCACGAATTAAACGTAATCAATTTCGATAGTTTGAATACTTTCGATTCGGGTGTATGATAAAACAGTTTCTCTAATTCATCTCTCCGATTTTGCTGAGCCTGTTGTCGAAAATCAACACCATTTTTTTCCAGTGAATCATAAGCAATAAATGCAACGGGTGCCTCGGCCATTATTTTCTTCGATACATTTTTTCTACCTATACGTGTTTGCAATACATTAAAGGGCATCGGTTTGCCTTGTTGAAAGCAAACTATTTCACCATCCAGTACAGTACCATCGGGTACTAACGTAGAAAATATTTTTAGCTCCGGAAACTTATCTGTTACCAGTTCCTCCCCGCGCGACCAACTATAAACTTC